>JAFSMC010000002.1 GCA_017448105.1 bacterium
ATTCAGCAAGAACATCTATCCAATCTTTTCCGCTTTTGTGTTTATCATTAGCGGTGTTATCTATATTAAATAGTTTCATTCTATTTTCACCTCCTTTCTTTGTTGAAGTTTTATGGCAGTGGTTGCAGGAATTGGATGAAAATACGATAAATAGGCGCCTTGAGCTTTGACGCTAACTGGTAATTAGTTAAGAAGCAGATAAATTTATTTATTCAAGACCATAGCTATAAATAAAAAGTCCTCACAATGAAGTGAAGACATGCTAACTGGTAATTAAATATATTATACCATAAGTTTTGAATAAATACATAAAACATAAAGAAAGCTTCTTAAAATGTATTTGTATCAAAATTCACAATGTAGTCAAAACAAACATCAGATTCTCAACCAGATAGTTAAATCCATTGAGAAACAAGTTAAATATAGTGATGTTGATAACTATTTCTGAAAACTCATTAAACAACAAGACAAGCTATTGAAAATAGCTTATGAGAATAATGATTTAGCTAAACGAGACGAAATAAAAGCTAAAACAAAATTATTTATCTGTGCTAAGCAATTAGCTAAATTACAGCACTTTATTAAATCTCATTGACATAATAAGAAATTCCAAGCCCAAGAACTTTATGTTTTTGTCAAGCAAGATACTGAAAGCAAATATGGATGAAACTGTAAAACCAATAGGAAATGACGAAAGATAACCATTGCTGATTATGCTGCTATTATTGGCTATAGTTCTTCAACTCCAGTAAAGTTAAATTGATTACTAAATAAAGCTGACATTAATGTTGCTTTATATACTAATCTTATTGCTTTATATAAGAAATTTGTCCAATTAGATATTAAAACAAGAATGTTTAAATGACTTCTTTCTGACAAGAAGGAAACTAACGATAATAAATGTAGCATGTTTGATTTAGACAGTTCAAACAATACTCATTCAATCAATGATCCACCAGATGATGAATTATCAGAGTGATTTAAATAAACTTTTCCACTAATAAACAACTTAAACTAAAAACTTTGTAAAACTTAATTAGCAATCAATTTGCTAAGTTTTGTCCCATCTATGGGGTAGTTTTTAGCTTATTTTTTAGTTCCTATCCCAATCTCTTACCATTTTGTCTTACTATGAGTAATACCCAAATATTTAAGAGTAATACCATAACAAATATCAGTAATACCCCCAATTCATAGCAGTAATACCTAAAGCACACATAGAATATATTAAGAATATATCTAATGAAGATATTATGAATACTATATACACTATTAATGAAATACACTTTCATTAAATTTAACAAATAATGTAATTAAAATGTTAATTTTTCTTAAAAGCTATCTTTTTATATTTATTATTTCTAGTTAGCCAATCAACTAATTGCTCAATAGCTTTTTTAAGCAAATCATCATAACTAAATTTTTCGTTTAATTTTGATTGATAATCTTTCTCAATATCACTTCTATCTTTTGGATGGTGATATCAATTTCTAATTAAATTAACATATGAGTGATGACTAAATCCTCCATTTTTGATCATTTTTTCGTTACCACTACTATCTTTAATAGCAAACTCTGGATGTTGAATAACAATACATTTATCAGCGTTCCCATTACTATCAAATCCTAATCCCGACTCACCTATTAAGTAATCTAAAAAATCAGGAGTTGGTACCTCATAAATGTCATATAAAAGTCTTACAGCACAGCAATTTTTACTTTCTTTAATGTCATCATCCATATATTTAGTAATTGTTTTGTCTTCCGCTGTTCTTTCTATTTTCAATATTTTTAATTCATCAGGATCTAATTGAATATTATTTATTAATTCGGAAATAAAGTAATAATTATGAGAAGTAATAAAAATTTCCGATTTATTTTTGATATTTAATTCTACTATTTCATCTATAAATTCTTGAATAAATTTTGGATGTAAATAATTATCTGGTTCATCTAAAAATATTGCAACTTTATCAAATTTACTTTTATTTAGGATAATAATTGAAAAGCACAATTTCATGAAGTAGAAGCTTAATTGACCGTGAGAATAATTCTTTATTCCACTAAAATTACTTAAAATTTTTTCTACATTTGGCCATGCAATCTCAAACTGACTATGAATATTATTTTTTAAGTCAAGACAGAACGATTGGAAATTTTTGTCACCTGACTTATCTATTTCCAAATTTAAGGATGATCAAACACTATTATGTCCTTTTTCAATTCAGTTGTTAATTGAATCACTAAGTTCAGAATGACTGATATTAGGAAAAACTTTTCTAAATAATACATTCAAAGGATTAGGATATTTCGGATTTTTTTGTGTTCCAGCAGCTCCTTGATAGTTACTTGCTGCTTCAGTATTTAACAACGCCGAAAGTTCTGAAGCAGTAGGAAATAATATTTTTGTTCATTCATTTTCAAGACTGTTATATTTATCATTTAAATATGTAGTTTTACCTGAACCATTTTCACCTAATAGTAAAGTTATCATTTTTATTCCCTTAATTTATTAACTTTAATTACTCTATCAAGTCTACTACCTAAATTTAATACTTCTTTTTCAATTCGCGTGTTAAATTTCTCTTGTCTCTCAAATCCATCAGTAACAATCTTAGCTAATTTATTTAAATTATCAGTTAAATTATCAACTTTATCAGAAAGTTTAGATAAAGTGATTTTATTAGTGCTACCTGGTTTTCTTCCACCATCACCACCAGGACCACCTTTAGATTTAATTCTACTTAACTTAATTTCATCATTAATTAAGTTCTTATTCTTTTTAGCGTCGTCAATTTTATACTTGATACTCATACGTATATTATATATTACTCCTTCCTACTTAAATAAGTTCTATTGAAATATAGGTTATTTGTTTTAACAATATAACCATTCACTGCACAATCAGCTATATCACAAGCATCATAGTTCTGCATAAATAAAAAATGAATCCAATTAGGATACACTTATTATTTGCAAATGATATTAACGTTCTAATTTGTTTAATTCAATTACTCTATCAAAATCACTTCTTAAACTTGAAACTTCTTTTTCTAATTTGCTAAATCTATTATTGATGAAATCATTAAATCAAGCAGGCGCCTTAGCTCTCGATTTCTTTGTTTGTCCACCTTTAGATTTAATCCTACTTAACTTAATCTTATCATTGATTAAGTTTTTATTAAAATTTATTACCACGAGTTTTATTATAACCTTTAGAAAAAGCATCATATACCATAATAGTATGTCTTTCTAATTCGTTTAATGACCTATATCCACTTTTTTCAAGTGATATCATTTTAATTGTAAATTCGTCTCCATATTTATAGTCAGCATAAACATCGCCATTTCCTTTGCCAGTAAAGTGAGCATTAACTCTATCAAATATGTATTGTGCTTGACCAACATAATACATATTTTTAGTTTTATTGTATAGAATATAAACTCCAGAAAATTGTTTATCTTTAACATATTGTGATGACCCACGACCACCAAATGTTTGATTTCTCATTCTTAAAAAATCTGAAACAGACATATCAGTTTCATTGTTTGATAGTTCATTTACTTTTTGATTTATTTCTCTTATGCGTTTGCTCCTACATAGACGTTGAGCAATTGGATAGCATGATGCTCCAATAACCCATAAAATTATTGCTCCTACAAACCCTCCTCAATTAGTAGGTGAATGACCTACTGATAGTACAAAGACATAAAAGCCAAGTCCCACAAAAGATATACCTAAAAATATGGTAATTACTTTTAATCATGCAGGAAAATATTCTGATGTATTATTCATTGTTTCAATTATATTTGTTTTCTTAACTCTCTATATTTCCTAAATGATTTATTCTTTTAGATTATTAACTTTAACTAAATTATCAATTCGATGATTTACATTAGCAAATCCATCAATAACAATCTTAGCTAATTTATTTAAATTATCAGTTAAATTATCAACTTTATCAGAAAGTTTAGACAAAGTAATCTTATTCTTGCTTCTTGGTTTTCTTCCACCACCAGGGCCGCCTTTAGACTTAACTTTTTGTAAATCCAGATCTTTGCCAATAAATTTCTTGTCTATATTAGTATTAATTACTTTATACTTAACAACTTTATTGTTCTTACTCATGCTGTATATATTATATATTACTCCTTCCTACTCAAATAAGTTCTGTTGAAATATAGGTTATTTGTTTTAACAATATAACCATTTACAGCACAATCAGCTATATCACAAGCATCATAGTTCCTATTTGATGAGATGATATAGTGGTTCATTACAGTTCTTGGTGTATTACCTAACACCATAGAGATTGTATTAACATCCACTCCATACTCATGCATTATAGAAGCTTTAGTCCTTCTTAATACATGAGCTGTAAGCTTAAACGGTAATTTAGCTCAATTCCTAAACATAATAAATTATCTCTTACCAAATTCCCCTTAATCTTTCACTTATATCTAAAAAAGAACTTATAAGCATCAAGTGGAATATAAATCTTTCGCTTCTTACAAGTTTTCTCAGTATTAATAATTATTTCTACTTTATCACTTACTTAAATTAATTTAAGATAGTGAATTAGTTAAATAAAATTTTAATATTGCCTCCTGTAGCATTATAACTTTGATTAGAATTAAATCTAAAAAATGTAAAAAGCTTTTTGAAGATTATAAAAAGTTAATAAATAAGTCACAATATTAATTAAGCGGAAATATATAATATTATCATATATGATTATGAATTTTAACAAACAAACAAAGCACTCAATATATATATATATAAACATTTAGTTTCATCATCTAACTTTGGAGGAAGCTTCTAGTCCCTTTTGTGGACTAGAAGTTTTTTAATTGATGGCTAATTTTGAATCTCAAATTATTGAAGAGTTTACAAACATTTTGGGGTTAAAAAATCAAACAGATGGAACCTTGTTTATCTATAAAAAACCTAAAGATATTAAACATATGAGTTTAAAACCTGATGGTTATTATTTTAAGGATGGAGTCACATTCATATTAGATGCTAAAAGAAAAAATAAGCAATTTATAGGTCAATTAGAAGATTATTTAACATTAGAAAAAAATCCAAATAATGTTGGATTTAAATACAATGGTAATGACTTTTCTTGCTATATAAATGGCAAATTAAATGTAAGTGAAAAAACACCAATGAATGCAGATTATTATATAGCAAAATATTTTAAAAATAAAAAAACAACATTACCAGAAATTGTCTCGAATTTTGCAAAGAGCTTAGCTAAAAATTTTAGAAATGCAAGAATTGATAAACAAAAAAATGTGCCTTTTATTGGAGCTGTTATGCTTTGTTTAAAATTTTGTGATTCATTCGATGACGAAATAATGTCTGAAACATCTGCAAGCATATTAAGAAATATGCGAATAGCAATTGACAAATATATACCATGTAAATCACTTAATAAGAAGCAAAAAAAAGAATTTTTAAAAACAATTCTTGATGATCGTTCTTTAAATAACGTTGAGTATCAAAAGTTAATATCAATAATTTCTGATATTACAACAATTTATAATTTCATAAATATTGAAGATAGTATTGGTCATGATACAATGAACAGTTTTCTAAAAGTCTTTAGAAAATGGAATTCAGTTGATGCCAAAGAAAAAGGCGAAATTTTTACCCCTGATCATATTGCTCAATTTATGTATAAACTTGCCAATTGTTCAAAAGATAACTATATATTAGATCCAACATGTGGATCTGGCACATTTTTAGTTATAGCAATGTTTAACATGATTAAAGAGTGTAAAAACAAAATTGAAATGATTAATGATGTAAAAAATAATCAATTAATAGGGATAGATGATAAACCATTTAATACAACATTAGCTGGTATAAATATGATGCTTCATGGTGATGGTAGTAGTAACATTTTTGAATGCGATTGCTTTAGAAAATTACCTGAATTAAAAAATACTTATGATAGAGCATTAATGAATCCACCATTTTCTCAAGATGATAATGAATTAAAATTCGTATATGAGACACTTGAAAATATGCAAGAAGGTGGAATATGTAGTGCAATTGTTCCTGTATCGTCAATTTTAAGTTGCACTGAATCAAAAAAAGGAAAAATTAAACCTGATTTAAAATACAAAAGGTTAATATTACAAAGGCATAATTTGCTTTCAGTCATAAGATTGCCAAAAAAATTATTTCATGGAAATGCTTCTGTTCAAACAGCAATCATTACTATACAAGCACATAAAAAATATAATGGAAAAACTTGAAGAAAAAATTTACTTGATGATGGTTATATAGAATGCAGAAATGTTGGAAGAATTGATTTTTACAGTGACAAAGCATTTAATGACTTTGAAAATCAAAAAAGTAATATTGTGAATTTAAGTCCTGAAGATGATTGGCCATTATTTGAAAATATTAATTATTTGCCGATTCAAAAACTTGATTTTATGCGGCAAAAACTTGATTTTATGTTAAATAGTATTGATGTAACCGATATGATAATTGAAAATGAAGGAACATTAGATTTAAGTTCAATAAAAGTATCCAATAAAACATTAGATTTTAATAAATGGAAGTCATTTAAAATTATTGATTTATTTAAAATTGAAAAAGGAAAAGATAAGTCAGACGAAAACAACCCTGAAAATAAAAATGGTAAAATTCCTTTGATTATTGCTTCAGCTATTCATAATGGGGTCGGGTATTATATAAAAAAAGCTAAAAAAATATTTTGTAAAAATTGTATTACTTTAGTTAATCAGGGTGATGGAGCAAGTGGTATAGCCAAAGCACATAGCACAGATTTTGCTGCTACATCATCTATCTATGTTTTAACTAATCCTAATTTATCTCCTGATATAAATATTTTTATTAGTACAGTAATATCTAAATTACATAATTTGTTTGATTACACTTATTCAATGACTCTAGAACGAATAAAAAAGTTATCAATAATTCTTCCAGCAATACAAACTGGTAATAAAATAGAACCTGATTGAAAATATATGGAAAAATATATAAAAAATGAACTGTAAACAGTTCATTTATAAAAGCCATTATATTCAAATAATATCAATAAATCTATTAAGCATTAAAATCTTTTAATGTATTATAATCTTCATATTCATTGTCACCAATTTCAATTGGTTGATAACTGGATTTATTATTAGTACCATCATTTGGTACAGAAACAATATATCATTTGTGATTAAAATAATTCCCTTTTAAGAAATCATCACCAGGATGATCAGACATATGAGCTCCTATATGATTACATATTGGTATGTTTTTACCACTAAATATTCTTTTATATTCAGCAAGAACATCTATCCAATCTTTTCCGCTTTTGTGTTTATCATTAGCGGTGTTATCTATATTAAATAGTTTCATTCTATTTTCACCTCCTTTCTTTGTTGAAGTTTTATGGCAGGGATTGTAGGAATTAAACCCACACCAATGGTTTTGGAGACCATTGTTCTATCATTAAACTAAATCCCTATAAAACATTAAAATATTTTTTATAAATGGTGGAGATGAAGGGAATCAAACCCTCAACCTCCTGAGTGCAAATCAGGTGCTCTATCGATTGAGCTACATCCCCAATATAAATTGGTGGGAGTAAATAGACTCGAACTATCGACCTCACCCTTATCAGGGGTGTGCTCTAACCAACTGAGCTATACTCCCATATTTGTCTTAGATTATAAAAAATAATAGGAATAGTAAAAATTATTTTTTTCTTGCTAAAGCTAAAGAAATGTTTTTGATTTTCTTTTTGTTTAGCGATTTCAATGTTTTAGCAGAAACTCTAACTTTTTTTCTTTGACCATTAGGTAAAATAATGGTTACAGTTTGAAGATTTAAGTTCCAAACACGGTGTGAATGGTTCATAGCATGGGATTTTTTGTTACCACTTAATCTTTTCTTTTTTGTAATAAAGTCTTGTTTTGACATACTAATTTCTTTCTAAAATTTTTTGCTGCAAAAAACTAAAAAATAAACTTTTTTATATTATTATATATATGTAACTGAAAACATTCATAATTAAACAATGAGAAACAAATTAATCATCCTTGCAGGATCAAGTGGTAGTGGTAAGACAACAATTGCCCAAAAAATAGCCGAAAAATTTAAAAAATCCCAAGTCCAAATTATTTGTTTAGATCATTTTTATAAACCTGATAACATCTTAAAAAAAATGTTTAATAATCACCCTAATCATGATCATCCATCATCATTTGATTGAAAATTATTAAAAAGTGTGTTAAGAAAACTTTTGTTTGGTCAATTGGCAGATATTCCTGTTTATGATTATTCTACTAATACAAGAACTACTAAATCAATTAAGATTAAACCCAGTAAAATTTTAATTCTTGAAGGAACACTTGCTCTTTATGATAAGGTAATTAGAAAGTGAGCAAGTTTAAAAGTGTTTGTTGATACGCCACTTGATGAATGTTTTATTAGAAGATTAGAAAGAGATGTAACAGAAAGAAATAGAACAAGACAGTCTGTTATTAAAAAATGACACCAAACAGTTAGACCAATGTTCTTTGAATTTGTTTGACGTGAAAGTGAAATAGCTGATATTATCTTGCCTTGATATCAAACCAATCCAAGGGGTTTGGAAACATTATTTAATGCAATGGAAACAATAATTGTTAAGAAGTAAAGTGAGGTAATATATGTATTGAGTAAACAAGGAAAAGTTAGCAATTAATACTTTAAGAGTTTTAGCAGCAACTGCTATTACTAATGCTAAATCAGGTCATCCTGGGGTTAGTTTAGGCGCTGCAGCAATCATGTATGAATTGTTTGTTAATCATTTAAATGTTAGTCCGACAGATTACAATCACTTTAACAAAGACAACTTTGTTTTATCATGTGGGCATGCTGCTCCATTATTGTATGCAACAATGTTACTTTGTGGTTACAAAAACATTTGTATGAATGATCTTAAACATTTAAGAAAGTTACATGCTAAGACTGCTGGTCATCCGGAACCTTGCTTACTTGAAAATTTAGATGTTGGAACTGGACCATTAGGTCAAGGCATTGCTATGGCAGTTGGTTTAGCAATTAGTGAAAAGAAATTAGAAAGTCTTGTCAACACCAACAAAATTAACTTTAAACATTATGTTTATTGTTTGTTTGGTGATGGTTGTTTACAAGAAGGTGTTGCTTATGAAGCAATTAGCTTAGCTGGTCATTATAAACTTAACAACTTAATCATGTTTTATGATTCAAACAAAATTCAACTTGATAGTGAAGTTTCTGCTTCAACAAGTTTTAATGTTAAAGCGTTTTTTAAATCTATGGGTTGAAGATATATTTATGTTAAGAATGGTAATGATCCACTACAAATAAGAAGAGCTATTTTAAAAGCAAAACATATTACTAATAAAAAACCAACAGTTATTGAATGTCGAACAATTATTGGTTATGGTAGTGTTCTAGCTAATAGTAATAAAGTTCATGGAACACCATTATCACAAGAACAACTTAATACTTTAATTGATAAATTAGATCATCCATATAAGGGATTTACTATTAGTCCAGCACTAGCTGATTTACCAGAATATGTAAAAAAACGTGTTGATAAGCAAAATACTAGTGATTTTACATTATTAAATCAAATCGAAAAAGATGATTTGGATTTATATAAAAAAATTGCGACTTTATTAAAAATAGAAAAAAGCAATCCTTATTCTTCAATGCAAACATGGTTTGAGAATTATAAAAATAAACCGTTTAATTCTACAAGAGCAATTTGTGGTGATATTTTAAATATCATCGCTAACAAATGCAATAATTTAATTGTTGTTGGTTGCGATGTTACATCAAGTACTAAAGTTAAAGTTGCAAAATCAGTTAATATTACAGCTGATAATAATTTTTTAGGCCAAAACTTACCAGTTGGAGTAAGAGAATTTGCAATGTCAGCAATAATGAATGGAATTACAGCTGGTAAAAAATTAAAAGCAATTGGTTCGACTTTTTTATCTTTCCTTGACTATAACAAAGCCGCAATTAGATTAGCAGCTGTCTCACAAATTCCTTCAATTAATATCTTTAGTCATGATTCTATTACAGTTGGAGAAGATGGACCTACCCACCAACCAATTGAACAATTATGAACATTACGTTCAATTCCTAACCACATGGTCTTCAGACCATGCAACTATTGAGATATGGTTGTGGCTTTTAAAGCAGCTTTGTCAAGCGAAACTACTCCAACTACTATTGTTACTTCTAGACATGATTTTGCTCAAATTCCTTGTTCTTATGAAATGGCTAAACATGGTGCATATGTTGTAAAAAAATCAAATGACAAAAAAGCTCATGATATTACTATTTATGCAACCGGTTCAGAAGTGCCTCTTGCTATTGATGTTGCTTTAAAAATTAAAACTAAGAATGTTAGGGTGGTAGCAATTAACAGTTTGGAATTGCTTGCTAAACAACCATTAAGTTATCAAAAACAAATTTTTGACGAATCAATTAAAATTTCTATTGAATATGGCTCAACTCTTGGTTGATATAAATATGTTGATTTACCAATTGGTATTGAATCTTTTGGTCAATCTGCTGATGCTAGCAGTTTAATTAAATACTTAAAACTTGATGCAAGCAGTATTGCTAATAAAATTGTTGCCTGATTAAAAACCAAGAAAATAAGGAGATAAATAATGGATCTAGGCGGGTGAATAGGATTAACAATTGGACTAGCTATTGCTAGTTTAATTATTGGGGTTATTGTTGGGTTTTTTATTGCTCAAAAAGTGTTTAAGAAACAATTAAAAGATAATCCTCCAATTACTAGAGAACAAATTAGAGCAATGTATATGCAAATGGGCAGAAAACCTACAGAAGCTCAAATTAATCAAGTAATGAATTCAATGAAAAAAAGTCAAAATTAAGACTTTTAATAAATATTAGTTAATGTGTAAGTTTCTTTCTTCACAACAAGAAATAAATAACCATTATTTAGATGATGGTTATCCTGAATTTTGCCTTGTTGGTAGAAGTAATGTTGGCAAATCAAGTCTTATTAATGCTTTAGCAAAAAAGAAAATTGCTAAGATTTCTAAAACTCCAGGTATGACAACACTAATCAACTTTTATGATTTTAAGAAATATCGTTTAATTGATTTGCCTGGTTATGGTTTTGCTAGAGTAAGTAAAGAAGTTAAAAGAAACTTTTGTGATTACATTAGTCAAACTTTAAATGAAAGAAGAAACTTATTTGGGGTGTTACAAATTTTAGATTTAGGAGTAATTACTAAACAAGATATAGAAATTAGTAAGCTAATTTCAAAAAAATTTGTAAACCATTTCATCATTCTTAATAAATGTGATAAGTATTCCAAGACTTATTGGAACAATAATAAAATGAAGATCCTAAAGATGTTTAATAAACAAGATGAAAAGGGCTTTGTAGTTATTTCAGCAAAACAATATATAAATATTGTAAGTATTAGTAAACTAATTGAAGGATTAGTCAAAAAGTATGGATAATAAGTTATTCAATCCAAAATTTCTTGAAACTGAAGTAGAAAAAATTATTGGCAATAAACCTATTTATGAATTAGATAAAAAACATAAAGGGCCAAAATTTTCTATTATTTTGCCTCCGCCAAATATTACTGGTAAGTTACATTTGGGTCATGCTTGAGATGTTAGTTTACAAGATGCTATTATTAGATACAAACACTTGCAAGGTTTTAATACTATATGAATAAGTGGTTTAGACCATGCAAGTATTTCTACTCAAGCTAAATTTGAAAAAATCTTGTATGAAACTAAACAAAAAAGACGAACAGACTATAGCCGAGAAGAATTCTTACAATTGCTTGGTCAATGAGCTAATGAACAAGCTAATAATATTAGAAAACAATGAAAAGCTTTGCATTTAGCTTTAAGTTTAAAATCACAATGTTATACCTTAGATGATCATGTTTATCAAGCGTGCATGACATGATTTACTGATTGTTATAAAAAAAATTTAATTTATTGTGATTATAAATTAGTTAACTGAGATTGTCAACTTAACACCGTAGTTAGTGATATTGAAGTTATTCATAAAGAAACACAATCTAAAATGTACTACATTAAATATTATTTGACTGATAAGTCAAATTATTTAGTTGTTGCTACTACTAGGCCGGAAACTATTTTTGCTGATATTTGTTTATTTATTAATCCAAAAGATAAGAAAAATAAGAAATATATCAATGCTAAAGTTATTAATCCATTAACTAACCAAGCTATTCCAGTTTTGGCTGATGAAACAATTGATCCTATTTTTGGGACTGGTATTATGAAATGTACACCTGCTCATGACTTTACTGATTATGCTTTAGCTAAAAAACACAACTTAAAGAAATATTTTGGGGTAATCAACTTTAATGGAACAATGAATGAATTAGCGGTTGACTATAAAAAAACAAGTTATGCTAAGTCAACAGTAAAACAAGCAAGATTGCAAGTAGTAAGTTTCCTAAAAAAGTATAACTACTTAGTAAAAGTTGAAGAGATTAAGAGTAATGTTGCTTATTCAGAACGAAGCAACACTGTTATTGAACCATTATTATCTAAGCAATGGTTTGTTAAGATGAAACCATTTGCTAAACAAGTTATTGCGTTGCAAAAGACTAAAAAAGCTATTGAGTTTTTTCCTAAACGTTTCAATAAAACTTTATTAACATGAATGAATAACATTGAAGATTGGTGTATTTCAAGACAATTATGATGGGGACATCAACTTCCTGTTTGAAAACACAAAAAAACAGGCGAAATTTATGTTGATACTAAGCAACCAAAAGATATACAAAATTGGGAAAGAAATGAAGATGTGTTAGACACATGGTTCTCATCTGGCTTATGGCCAATGGTTTGTACATATTGGCGTAGCGAAAAAGAATATAAAGATTTCTATCCAACAAGTCTACTTGTTACTGCTTATGATATTTTATTTTTTTGAGTAGCAAGAATGTACACCATGTGTCTTGAACATTCAAAAACTATTCCATTTAATCAAGTTTTAATTCACGGTTTAATAAGGGATAAAATTGGCAGAAAGATGTCTAAATCATTAGGCAATGGTGTTGACCCAATTGATCTAATTGCTAAATATGGAACTGATGCAATTAAATTATTTTTTACATCATCAGCAACTATTGGTGAAGATATTAAATTTGATGAAACAAAGATAACTTATTACTGATCAGTATTAAATAAAATTTGGAATAGTTATCAATTAATTAAATCTGCTAAAGTTACAATTAAAGATTTTGATAGCAAGAAATTAAATGAATTTGATTCATGGATTTTAAGCAAACTAAATAATTTAAAAAAGAAATTATTTAAACTTTACGACAAATATGACTTTACAGTTGCTAATAAAATGCTTATTGATAGTTTCTGAAATGATTACTGTAACCAGTATTTGGAATTTATTAAAGTTAATTTGAATAATTCACAACAACAAGCTTCAACATTGTTCATTTTTAATGAATATCTAAAACTTTTCTATCCTCTTGCTCCAGTAATTTGTGAATATTTATATTTTCAAATAAACAACAGTCTAATTTGGGATGCTAGATTTAAAAAGATCAAATTTAAAATAAAATATGATGAAACATCTATACATTTGTTCATTGATATTTTCAATTGTTTAAGAGATTATCGAATTAGGAATTCATTGTCTAAAAAGAATAAACTTGCTTTTGATTTAGTTACAAAACAAAAGGTTAATCAAGAGAAAATTAATTCTTTGCTTGTGCCTTTCAATCTTTCAATACGAAAAGTTTTACTTAACCATACTAAGAACTGCAAACAACAAGCTTTAGCAATTAATTCCGCTATTGTTTTAGTTGATAATATAAGTAACAAACCAAGTGATATTGTTAAGCGTATTGCTTTTGTTGAAGCTGAAATTACAAGAGCAAAAAATATTCTTGCTAATAAAAATTTTGTTTTAAAAGCACCAAAAGAAAAAGTTAAATTAGAACAAGAGAAACTTAAAAAATATTTAAAAGAATGACAAACATTAAAAAATTAATGTTGAATATTTTTATTCATTCTTCTGATTATTTTTAAATGCTTTACTGTTTGTCTGTTCATAATGTGACGTCAAGCAAAACCTAATGATAGAACTAATGCAAGCAAGAATAATATTCAATAAAAACTACCAATAGCATTTTTGTCGTGCGAAACATTACCTTCAAAATGGAAATCTATACCAAATCAGCCGGTATGCGAATTAAAATTCATAAAGAAATATGGATAATTGTGTAGTTCTGGATAATTAGGATTAAAACTTAGATTTGTATAGAAAGCAAAAATAATAAAGCCAAGATAAAAAGTCATAAAACTAATCGAAATTAAAATATCTTTTTTAGTGATAACAAAATTGTTATTAAAAATTAAAACATCTATTACTACTAATGGTGGAACAACAGCATGCAGAATAATTTCATCTCATTTAAAATTTCCTGCACCTGGATCATTTTCAATAAGGCCAACAGGCATTAAAATACATATGAAAATTAAACATGTTATTGAAACCAAAATTGCCACAGTAAACCGTGCCTTTTCTAATGCTGGAGTAAATTTTTTTACACTGTTGGTACCTTCATTAACAACTAAGAACAAAGAAATAATTGTCACAATTAGAGCAAGAAAATTAGATTGTTCAGTAAAAAACATTAATTGGTGATATTGATTGTCATCAAAAAAACAACCAATAATGAAAGCACTCATTGCAAAATTAACAATTAAAATTTTTAATATGACTGAAGTAATATATCATTTTAAATTTAAAAATCTAATATCAAAACTATTGTTTTTTACTTTTAATTTTTTTTTCTTCATAAAAATATTTACATATTATATGTGTCTTAGTGTATATAATAGAAACATTAAGAAAAAAACTATATATGAGGAGAAGAAAATAATAATGGCAAAGAAAAAATGCTGCACATGTCGTTGCAAAGGTAAAAAACATACTTGCGGCAAAAAAAGAAAAGCTGTTAAAAAAACTGCTAAGAAACGTACAAAAAAATCTCGTTCTTCAAGCAAAAAAAGAAGAAGATAATTTCTTTTTTGTAAAAAACTAGTGCTGTTGAGGCACTAGTTTTTGTTTTATTTTGATAATGTTAATTATTGTTTTTTATCATCTTTCTTTTTTGTAGCATTATCTTTATTAGTTTGTGCTTTAGCAGCATTAGCAAATTGGGCCATGATTGAATCAATTGCAGTAAGTTTTGTTTTTAATTCATCTCATTTTTCTTTGGCTAAAAGATCTTTTAATTCGTCAACCATCTTTTTAGATTCTTCTTTTTGCTTTTCATTAATATTTGCTGCAAGTTTAGGATCTTGCATAGTTTTTTCAATCATGTTAATGTATGATTCAGCTTTATAACGAAGTTCAGAATGTTCTTTATTCTTTTGATCTTGTTCTTTATTAGCTTCAGCATCTTTAATCATCTTATCAATTTCTTCTTCTGATAAAGCACCAGAATTTTTAATAGTAATGTTTGCTTCTTTATTAGTTTTTAAATCTTTCGCTGTTACATTTAGCATTCCATTAGCATCAATGTTAAAAGTAATTTCAATTTGTGGAACACCACGTGGAGCTGGTTCAATGCCTGTTAATTGGAAGTTACCTAAAGATTTGTTATCTTTAGCCATGCTTCTTTCTCCTTGAACAACATGAATATCAACAGCAGGTTGATTATCAGCTGCTGTTGAGAAGATTTGACTTTTACTTACTGGAATAGTTGTATTTCTTTTAATTAGTGGAGTAGCAACACCACCAAGAGTTTCGATACTCAATGTTAATGGAGTAACATCAAGCAACAAGATGTTATCAACATCACCAGCTAATACTCCACCTTGAATAGCTGCACCCATTGCTACTACTTCATCAGGGTTAACAGATTTATTTGGTTCTTTGCCAGTAATAGTTTTAATCATATCTTGAACAGCTGGCATTCTTGTTGAACCACCAACTAATAGAACTTGATCGATATCTTTTCAAGATAGTTTTGATTCTTTAATTGCATCCATTACAGGTTTATTGCATCTTTTTAATAAATCTTGAGTTAATTTTTCAAAAGTTGCTCTAGTTAAGGTTTTTTCAACGTTTAATGGACCATTAGCAGTCATTGAAATATAAGGAAGTAAGATTTGTGTTTCTTTTGTTCCTGATAATTCAATTTTTGCTTTTTCAGCAGCATCTTTTAGACGTTGGTAAGCCATTTTATCTTTTGATAAATCTACACCATGTTCTTTTTTAACTTCAGCTAATAACCAATCAATAATTTTTTGGTCTCAGTCATCACCACCTAAATGGTTATCACCACTTGTAGCTAAAACTTCAAAAGAACCTTCAGCCATATCAAGAACAGAAACATCAAATGTTCCCCCACCAAGGTCAAACACTAAGATTTTTTGTTCTTTATTTAATTTATCCAAACCATATGCTAAAGCTGCTGCAGTTGGTTCGTTGATAATTCTTTCAACTTCTAAACCGGCAATTTTACCAGCAGCTTTAGTTGCAGCTCTTTGCGAATCATTAAAGTAAGCTGGTACTGTAATAACAGCTTTTGATACTTTATGACCTAGTTTTTCTTCTGCACATGCTTTAATATAACTTAGAATTTTTGCTGAAATTTCTTCAGGAGTATACGACTTATCCCCTATTTGAATTTTTTCTTTAGTGCCCATCTTACGTTTAATTGAACTAACAGTGTTTTTATTAGTGATGGCTTGCCTTTTGGCTGCTTCACCAACAATTACTTCATTTCCTTTAAACGCAACTACTGATGGGATTGTTCTTTTTCCTTCTGGTGTTTCTAATACTTTTGGTTTAGCACCATCCATAATACAAACACATGAGTTGGTAGTTCCTAAGTCAATACCAATGATTTTTCCAGTTGCCATAATTTCTTTTTTCTCCTAATTCTATTTAAGTTTGTAAACATTATATATCAAAATTAGCACTCTAACAACTTAATTGCTAATTTTCATTTGTTTTTAGCTTTATTATTAAAGCTAAACATATTGTTTATATAATTAAAAAATTATGCAAACTATTGAACAAAAAGTTAATGTTTCAGTACTAAAAAAACTAAATGCAGCCAGACTATTTGGTGAAGGCAATATTTGAAAGGCTATTTTCCAATTAGCTCTTACTGGCTTTTTAATCTCTTTAATGTCTGGTGTTTATGTCTTTGTTGATCAATTATTGATTGCTAAATTTGTTCCAGAAGATGGTTTACATGAAATAGATAAATTATTACCTGGTATTGACTTAGACAAAGTTAAAAAAGCAATTGAATATTGGAATACAACCCATCCCAATAATAATTTAAAGTATATGGATTCAACCGCCATTGTTCAATCTGCTTTAGCATTAACTAACTTTATTACTTTAATATTTAACGCTCTACCCTTACTTGTTTCGGTTGGTGCAGGAGTTTTATTTGCTCAAGCTATTTCAAGAAGTGATAATCAAAAAGCTTTAAAGATATATAAAACATCATTTTATAATGCTTTGTGTATTGGTATTTTCTTTGCTACCATTTTTAGTGTTTTTACTAGACAAATTTTGTCTTTATCTCAAGGAGTGCACAGTCAAGAATATGACAAGATCCTAAATGAATATTTTAGTGCTATTAAAGTTAAACAATTAGATTTTGCTGTGGACTTCTCAAGAATGATGGCTATAGGAACATTCTTTAATACAATGACAATGTATTATGCTTTTATGATTCGTGCTGAAGGAAGAAATGCATTTGTGACTATTGCAGCATTAGCTTGCAATTTTATCAACATTACTATTGATTTTATGTTAATTAAATATTGTAAACAAGGAATGAGATCAGCAGGGACTGCTACTACATGTGCTTGAGTTTTAAACCTTATTGCTTATCAAATTTATATTTTACTTTTAACTAAAAAAGGACAAACACTTTTAAGTGTTAAGAAAGTTTTACCAAGAAATGATGTGAAATTCTCGTGAGCAATCTTAGGTCCTATTTTTGTGCTTGGTTTTGCTGCTTTTGCAAGAAATTTTGTTAATAGTTTTTCAAATGGTGTGTTTACTAAAACTCTAGGAGATGTCGGAGGACAACAATTCCAATCATTAACAGGTGTTGTCTTACCAATTCATAATTTATTCTTTTATTCAATATTTGGCATTGCTGATGGGGTAAGGCCAATGGTGGCTTATTGTTATGCAAAGAGCGACTTAACAAGAGTTAAACAATCTTATTGAATTATTATTTTAGTTTCTGTCCTTTATGGTTTATTAGAAATTATTTTGCTTTATTCATCAGTTGGTGAAGAACTTGTAACATTGTTTAATGTTACTACAGAAAGAATACCTGATGCTTTAAGATATTTACAAGCTCAATGCCTTTGCACATTATTTGTAAGTGTTAGTTTAGGTGCTTTAATGTTATTTCAAGCAACAAATAATATTATTCAAGCTTTAATTGCTTCAATAATGCAAGGGGGAATTGTTATTTGACCAGTTTTATTTACTTTAAAGTATTTAGCAATTATTAATGACAATCCATGATATGTTGTTTACAACTTCCCCATTAATACTGCTTTAGCTTCTTTAATTATTTTTATTTGAGCATGAATTTTTGTTACTAAGTTTTTAGGCAAACAACATTTAAAGATTGGTGATAAGAATCTTGTTATTCCGGTCGCAACACCTAAATTGTCTTATGCCCAAAGATAATTAATTAAATAAACTATCATTCAAAGAACTTATCAATTTTAGAAATTTTTTGAGTGTAGTTTTCACAATATTTATGGCATAGATCATAAAAACCTTTTTTATGATTCATTTGATCAA
>JAFSMC010000003.1 GCA_017448105.1 bacterium
CCACTATGACTGTTTTGCCTCTCAGCACAGTTATTCGTCATTGACTTGGTGGGCCATTACCTCACCAACTATCTGATAAAACATACTCTCATCCTATAGTGCTCCAAAAAGAGCTTTAGATATTTAATCATGCGAAAAAATATGGTATGAAGTATTAGCAAATTTTTCAATCTGTTGTTCTTCTCTATAGGGCAGATTGGGTATGTATTACTCATCCGTTCGCCACTAAGTATTGCTACTCCGTTCGACTTGCATGTATTAGGCATTCTGCTAGCATTAATCCTGAGCCAGGATCAAACTCTCAAAAATAATTGACGGATTCTATTTAGTTTTCAAAGATCTTGCACTATATATTTATTTACATAAAGATAAATAAAAAAATATAGCGAAGCAATTATACACAAAAAAATAAAATTTAAAAAATATTTTAAATTTCTGGTAAAAAATAGCATTTGAAATTGATAAAAATAAAAATAAAAAATGTTTTAATTTTGTTTATCATTAAATTGTTATGTTTAAAGTTGCATTAGTTGGAAAACCAAATGTTGGAAAATCATCACTTTTTAATCGTTTAATCAACCATAAAAAAGCGATTATTTGTGAACAAGAAGGCACAACACGTGATAGAAATTACAGTATATGTCAATGAGTGGGAAGACAATTTAAAATCATTGACACTGGTGGGGTTTTAAACAACTTAAACTTGCCTTTTCAAGATGTAGTTAACCAACAAGTAAACTTTGCCATTGAAGAAGCAAATATCATCTTGTTTATGGTTAGTTACAAAGAAGGCATAAACAAAAATGACCACTACATTGCCAAACTTTTAAAGAAAAATTGTAAAAATAAAAAAATCATTTTAGTTGTAAACAAATCTGAAAATGTTGACCAAACAAAATTAAAACAATTTTACTCCTTAAAATTTGGCAATTTCTTCCTTGTTTCTGCTAGTCATGGACTAGGAACTGGAGATTTACTTGATGCCATTGTGGCTTGCATTCCTAATAAACAAGACAAAAAAGAAGAAACATCTTTTAAATTTTGCATTGTTGGTAAGCCAAATGTTGGTAAATCAAGTTTAGTGAATGCAATCTTAAATGAAAATCGGGTAATTGTTTCACCACAAGCAAATACAACAAGAGATAGTATTGATTGTAAGTTTAAATATCAAAAAAAATCTTACACCATTATTGATACAGCTGGAATAAGAAGAAAAGGTAAAATAAGTGAATACATTGACAAATATGCTTACTTAAGAACCAAAGAAGCTATTTCTAGAAGCAACTTAATTATTATGATGTTAGATGCAACAAATGAAGTATCTGAACAAGACAAAATTATTGGTGGCTTAGCATACAATGCTAATATTCCAACAATAATTGTCATCAATAAATGAGATGTGATTAAAAAAAATAATCAAACTTATAATCAATTCAAAAAAATTCTTAACAGTCATTTTGAATACTTAAGTTGAGCACCAATTATTTTTATTTCAGCAAAAAATAAACAAAAAATCAACATTATTTTTGAAACTATTGAAATGATTAAACAACAACTTGCAGTTAAAGTTTCAACTGCAAGTTTAAATGATGTTTTAGCTAAAGCACAAATTACTAATCCGCCACCAAAATTTAAAAATGGAAGAATTAACATTCATTATGGAACCCAAATTGAAAGTCAAATTCCCACTTTTGTTTTATTTACTAATGATCCAAAATATTTACATTTTAGTTATGCGAGATATATTGAAAACCAAATTAGAAGTAATTTTAAACTTCAATATGTGCCAATAACTGTCTACTATAAAGATAAAAATAGTAGAATAAGAAAATAAGAAAACCATTTTATGAAGAAAATACTTTTTATTGGTTCTGGTGCTTGAGCAACAGCTTTAGCAAATGTTTTATTGATTAATAAACATCAAGTTTCTTTTTATAGTATTAATAAAAAAGAAACCAAAGATTTAAACCGTGGGTTAAATACTAAATATTTTGCTAAAGAATCACTTTATGCAAAACCTTTTCAAATTTCTAATAACTTAAGAAAATTACTGGCTAATAAACCAAATTTTATTGTTTTTGCTATTCCTTCTAAAACTTTAAATAATGTTTTAAAATTAGTAGTTAAAAAATTAGTTAATGAACCAGTTTTTGTTAATGCAATTAAAGGTTTAAACTATGCCACTTTAAATCCTTGGTCATTAGACATTAAAAAGGCTATTAAAAATAAATCACAAGGTTTAGTGACTTTGATTGGTCCTAGTTATGCAATTGAAGTATTTCATAAAGAACTAACAACCATTAATTGTGTTTCAGCAAATGAAACTATTGCTACCAAAGTAAAAAATATTTTTCAAAACAACTTTTTTAAATGCATTTATTGTCAAGATGAAATTGGTGCAGAATTTTGCGCTTCATTAAAAAATGTTATGGCTATCGCTTGTGGTTTAACTTACAAATTACATTTATCAATTAACACTAGAGCAATTATTTTTACCCAAGCTATTAAAGAAATTTACCTAATCATTAATAAAAAAGGTGGAATGTCATCAACTATATTAAATTTCTGTGGAATAGGTGACATGTTTTTAACATGTAATGATCCTAAATCCAGAAACTTTACTTTTGGTTCATTACTTGCTAAATATGGTATTAAACAAGCAATGGCTAGGAACAAAAAGACTGTTGAAGGAATTTATGCATTAAAAATTGCTAAAAAAATTGTTGATAAAGAAAAAATTAAAGCACCAATTATTCAAACTTTGTATAAAGTGATTTTTCAAAACCTTGATTGTAAAAAATTTGTTGACGAAGCTATTAAAGCCATTGCCCTTTAAAGATTTTTAAATAAATTCGTTTAGTTATTTCTATTAATACTACATATCCAATAATAACGGCCAATACATATAATAAAAAAATAGGATCGATAATTCCACTAGAATTTTCAATAGTAAATTTAAAACCTTTATTAATTAATGGCATAAATGGGATAGCACTACATAAAGTAGTTAAGATGACGCTTAGTGAAGAAATAACTTTACTTGGTTGGGTTTGAATGAAAGAGATTTTTTTGCTACGCAAAATACAAACATTTATCGCTTGAGTAATAGCAGAAAAAATAAATCAACCAGCATTAAATAAAAATGAATGATCAACATCATTGTACTTAAGTGCATAAAATAAAATAGCAAAAATAATTAAGTCAAAAATGGTACTTATTGGTCCAAAAACAAACATAAAAAATAAGATTGACCGGGCAGATCAATTTTTTGGTTTTTGTAAGAAATCATTATCAACATTATCTCATGGAATAGCAATTTGAGCAAAGTCAAAAATAATATTCAAAAGTAAAATTTGAATAGGCTGCATTGGTAAAAATGGTAATCAGAAACTGGCAATTAAAAGTGATAACATATTACCAAAGTTTGAACTTATGGCAATCTTAATGTATTTCATAATGTTAGCGAAGGTTTTTCTTCCTTGGATAACACCATTACCTAAAATTGATAAATCCTTTTCAAGAAGAATTACATCTGCTGATTCCTTAGCAATATCCACCCCTGAATCTACAGAAATAGCAATATCAGCTGCTTTCATGGCTGGTGTATCATTAATTCCATCACCCAAAAAACCAACGACATGTTTGTTAGTTTTAATTACTTTAACAATCAAAGCTTTTTGTTCAGGCGATAGTTTAGCAAAAATATTAGTGTAAATTACTTTTTGTTGTAACTCATTAAAACTCATTTTTTCAATTTCTTCACCAAGTAAAATATTTTTAAAATTTAAACCTAATTCTTGACAAACATTTTTAGTAACTTTTTCATTATCACCAGTTAAAATCTTAACTTCAACACCTTTAGCAATTAAAGCATTAATTGCACGCTTAGCAGACATTTTTGGTGGGTCAAGTAAAGCAATATAACCAACAAAAATCATATTCTTTTCATCTTTAACAGTAAATGTTTGGTTATCTTTAATTTTGTTATTGTTAATAGCAACAACAATTACACGCATTCCTTTTTCATTTAAGATAGCAATATCTTGTTTAAGCTTCATTAATTTTTGCTTAGTCAACATATAAACTCTATTGCCATCTTTAACATATTTACAAATTTTTAATACTTCTTCAGACGCACCTTTAGTAATAATTTGCTTTTCACCAATTTTAGATTGCAAAATAATACTCATCCTTCTCCGATCAAAATCAAATGGAATTTCGTCAATTTTCGTATATTGAATAATATCATCAAGCATCTTGCGCTGTTGGGCTTTTTCAATAATAGCTTTATCAATCAAGTTTTTTAGTCCTGTTTGATAGTAACTATTTAAACAACCATAAAATAAAACATCATCATCTTCATGACCTTTAATATTTAAATGTTCTTGTAAAACAATGTGATCTTCAGTTAAAGTTCCAGTTTTGTCTGTACATAAAACATCCATTGCTCCAAAGGTTTGAATTGAATCAATATTTTTAATAATGGCTTTTTGTTTGCTAAACTTAATAGCTTCTTTAGATAAATTTAATGTAACAATCATTGGTAACATTTCAGGAACTATACCAATAGCTGCTGCCATAGCAAATGTTAATGCTTCTAATCATTTGTTATCGATATTAGTTTTTAAAATTCCATTAATAAGGAAAATTAGTAGTGACATTACTAACATAGTAATGATAATAATGAAACTGACTTTTCTTATTCCTTTGTTAAAACTACTACGATCTCTTTTGGTAGTTAATAAATTAGCAATACGCCCAAAGAAAGTATTGTTACCAGTTTGTATAGCAATTCCATAACCATAACCAGAGGCAACGGTTGTTCCCATAAAACAAAGGTTTTTACAATCCAATAAATTGTTAATTGCTGAATCCATTTTAGTCGCAATCTTTTCAACTGGTTCAGATTCACCTGTAATTGGTGATTGTGTCACGAATAAGTCTCTTGCTGAAAGTAAACGCATATCAGCAGGTACCATATCACCTGCAGAAATATAGATGATGTCACCAGGAACAATTTCTTCCATATCTATTTCTGATTTTTGATTATTTCTAACTACTGCTGCAGTAGTATTAACAATATCATTTAATTTTTCACAAGTTTTGCGAGCTTTAAAATCTTGAACAAATTTTAATAAACCAGAAAGAACAAACATAGAAATAATAATGGAAAAGGCCACTCACTCTTTTTGGAAAACTATATATAAAATAGCAATTAATAATAAAACAATGCTAAAAGCATTGAAGAAAGAACTAAAAAGGATTTTGTATCATTTATCATTATCTTGTTTGTTAAAAATATTTTTGCCATATTTTTCTTGATATTCTTGTACTTTTTCATCTGTCAAACCTTGCATGCTTGACGAAAAACTGGCTAAAATTTCATCAGATGTTTTTGACACATGACCAAACAAGAAACTATTACGTTTGTTCATAGCATTAATTTTTTTTTCTTGTTTCCTAAATAACATTTTTTAGTAAATTGACTGATTAATTTTGGTATCTTCAACTATTTACTAATTATATAAATTGAACATATTTATTGAAAAATGATTTTTTTAATATCATTAAAGATTTTTTGGTTCTTTGGTTGTTCAAAATATGCTTTAAGATTATCTCTTCCTTGTACTAATTGAATATTGTTATAAAAGAATCATGAGCCTTTTTGAACAATTACTTTCTTAGTAATTGCCATATCAATTATTTCAAAAGTATTATCAAAACCACGATCAAAATATATATCTAAATAAGTAGTTTGCATTGGTGGAGCTAATTTATTTTTTACAACTCTTGCTTGAGTTCTTATCCCAATTACACTTTTGCTGCTATTTCTAATTAATTCACTACGTTTTAATTCAATCCTAATACTAGAAAAGAATTTTAAAGCTCAACCACCAGTAGTAGTCTTGTTATCGCCAAATAAGACTCCAATCTTTTCACGAATTTGATTAATAAAAATAATGGTGACATTGTTTTGATAACAAACTGATTGAATAATTCTTAAACCTTTAGACATTAATCGTGCATGAAGACCAACATGTTGGTCTTCATATTCACCATTAATTTCCGATTCAGGTACAATTGCTGCTACTGAATCAACCACAATTAAATCAATAATACCAGTTTTTGCTAAAGCTTCAATAATAGCAAATGTTTGTTCACCAGATTCAGGCTGAGCTATAAGCATTTTATTAATATCAACTCCATTACTTTTGCAATATTTAGCGTCTAATGCATGCTCTGTATCAATAAAAGCACATTTACCATTGTGATTTTTCTGACAGCTAGCTATTGCTTGCAATGCAAGAGTAGTTTTTCCACACGATTCATTACCATATATTTCAATAATTCTTCCTCTTGGAAAACCATTAATACCTAAAATGTTATCAAGATTTAAACTCCCTGTTTTAATAACACTAATATTTTTCTTTTCCTTACTATTAAAATCAACAATAGCTTGTTCACCAAATTGAGATCTAATTGATTTAACTGTCTCATTAAATACTTTTTGACTTTCCACGTTAGTTGCTCCCCAATAATATCAAGAAACAAAAATAGAAAAAAGTTACAAAAAATATTTTCTACGTAAAAAAATTAACAATATTTCTCAGGATGAAGTTTATGCATTTTAGCAATAAATTCATCTTTTTCTAATGAACCATATTTTTTCATCAGTTTTACACAAGTATCGTATTCTTTTTCAGCTCATTTAGTTGATTTAAAATCTTTAACTATTACTTTTTTGTTTTGCAGATTTTTATAGTTTTGAAAGAAATCTTTGATTTCTTTCAAACAGTGATCAGGAACATCATTAAGAGTCTTATAACTAGCATATCTTGGATCACAATCAATAACACCAATTAATTTAGTGTCTGTTTCTCCATCATCAATCATTTCCATAGCCCCAAGAATTCTTGTTGGTACTTTAATACCACAACTAAAAGATTGATCAGCAATTACAAGACAATCTAACTCATCACCATCATAATCTAAAGCTTCTTTAATAAAACCATAGTTTTGTGGATAAACATTTGTTCCAAATAAAATACGGTCAACACAAACTTCCTTTGTTTTACGGTCATATTCATACTTAACATTAGTTTTCTTGGGAATTTCAATTGTTACATTAATTGTTTTCATCTTTAGATTACCTCAAATCTTTTATTAAGAATAACAAACTTATTATATATTTGTGTTTTATTAAGCTCAAATAAATTAAAGCAAAGGTTTTTTCACTAATTTTTTATAAACTTTTTCAACTGATTGAGCATGTACATCAATTCTGTTAGCTTTAAAACCTTGATTTTCATAATATTTTGGCACAATGTGTAAGTGAAAATGGAAAATTACTTGGTTAGCAATTGCCCCTTGGTTAGAAATGTAGTTGTAACCAAAAGGTTTTAAACCTTTATCAATCTTATCAATTACTTCATAACTTAATGCAATAACGTCAACCATAACTTCTTTTGGTGTATGCTGTCAATCTGGATAATGTTTTTTAGAAATAATCACAGTATGACCATCAGCAATAGGATTAATGTCTAAAAAAGCAATAGCATTTTTATTTTCAGCCACAATATAAGCTGGGGTTTCTTTCTTAACAATTTTACAAAAAATACAATTTTCCATATTTTTCCTTTAAGCTAAAATATTTACATATTATAAAGATTAAACAATCTATTTTTGCTAACTATTCACACTAAAGATTAGTGTGAATGTAAAATATATATGTATTACACTTATGGATAGTAAATTGAAAGACAAAAAAGTAGTTTTAGGTTTATCAGGTGGAGTTGATTCAGCTGTTAGTTGTTATTTACTATTAAAACAAGGTTATGAAGTAATCCCTGTTTTTATGAAAAATTGGGATCGCTTAATTAACCATGATGAAAAAGGGAATGAAAATAAAAATTTCGATGGTTGCGAAAGTAATGAAGACTACAAAATGGCCCAAAAAATTGCTAAACATTTCAAACTTAAACTTCATAAAGTGGAATTTATTGAACAATATTGACAAAAAGTTTTCAAATACTTTGTGAGTCAATATAAAAAATCTTTAACACCTAATCCAGATATTTTGTGTAATAAATACATCAAATTTGGTGATTTCAAAAAATATGCTGAAAAGAAATTTAAAACTGATTTTGTAGCAACTGGCCATTATGCGAAACTCAAAAAATGTAAGAATGGTGTTTATTTAACTATTCCTAAAGACAAAACTAAAGATCAAACTTACTTTCTTGCTTATTTAAATCAAAAACAACTAAAAAATGTCCTTTTTCCCTTAAACAACCACACTAAAAAAGAAGTAAGACAAATTGCTAAGAAAATTAAATTGCCTAATTGAGATAGAAAAGACTCTATGGGAATTTGTTTTATAGGTAAAAGAAACTTCCAACAATTCTTAAATAACTATTTGCCTAGCAAACCAGGAGTAATTATTGATATTAAAACTAATAAACCTATTGGTAAACATATGGGAACGATGTATTACACTCTAGGTCAAAACAAAAGTTTACATTTATCTGGTCAACAAAGTAAATACTTTGTTTGCAAGAAAGATGTTAGAAAAAATATCATCTATGTTTGTGATGCAAAAAACAAAAATAAATATTTGTTATCAAGCCACACACAATTAAATGGGTTCAACTTTATTAATCCAACTAATAAAAAAGAATTCAAGAACCTAAAAATAAGATTTAGACATTTACAAAAACTTATTACAGTTAAAACAATGAAATTAGTCAATGGAAAATGAACTATTAATCATATGCCTACTTTGTCTATTACTCCTGGACAATATGCTGTAGTTTATAAAAACCATGTTTGTCTTGGCGGTGGTGAAATAGCTAAATCTTGATAATTAAATAGCAATAGTTTTAATTTCTTTTGGTTTATTATTTTTAGAAAAAGTCATTAAAACTGCATTAAATTGATAAGGACCAGTGGCTGGTTCCATACGGAATTTTGTTCTTTTACTGAAGAACAATTCAATAATTTCATCTGGTTTAGCACCAATAATACCTTCTTTTGGACCAGTCATTCCAACATCAGTGATAAAGAAAGTATTTTTATAAATTTGAGCATCAGATGTTTGAACATGACTATGAGTTCCAATAATAGCTGAAACTTTATTTGCAAAACTTAATAAAAAAGCTTTCTTTTCACTAGTTGTTTCAGCATGAAAGTCAACAATATGTAAATCGTATTTTTGTTTTTGTTTTCTTAACAAATCTTCAAAAGTTTGAAAAGGATTAGTAGTTTTAAAACGGTTAAAACATTGTGTTGAAACTAAATTAGTAATACAAATTTTACGTTTCTTACAAATAAACACTTTTGATCCACAACCTATTTTTCCTTCTTTAGTGGAACACACAATATTTAAAGGTCTAACAATTTTATCTGCTTTTTCTAATGTTTCAAAAACATACATATGGTCATATGTATGATTACCCATTGTAAAAACATCGATCCCACAATTTGACAATTGTTCATAATGTTGAAGGTTTAAACTTCTACCATGTGTACAATTTTCAGCATTAGCAATAACAAAATCAACCTTATATTTCTTTCTTAATAAAGGAATTTGTTTAAAGCAAGCTTCACGTCCTGCTTTTGCAAAAATATCACCAATAAATAAAATTTTGAACATTCTTAAACCTAGTTATTATGAATTACTATATTGACTCTAGTTTTCTTACCAAAATCAATATCATTATAATTGCTAAATTTATAAGCTAATGAGATCGTAATAACATGAGGATTTTGCTGCAAATATGATAAGAAAATATGATTAGATGGATAAATAGCTATTTCATTTCTGTTATTGTAAGCAATAGTTGGTAAAACTACACAACCAATTTCATCAGAGATTATATGCTTGTGTAATTTAGGTTTAGGCATTTTTATATTTCAAAAATAATCATATTTAAAATCTAAAGATTCAATAGCTATGTAGCTAACATGTTTATTTGCATCAACATGTAATAAACATACTTTTTGGTTATTATTTAGCAGATATTCAATGATTTTTTTAGTATCTGGCTCATTTTCTTGCGGCCAATACACCAATAAATACTTGTCAATATTTAAACTTGAAACTTTATCAACAAAATTTTCATAAATTTCTTGATCAAGTTGAACTTTTTCATCTTCGAGTAAGTTTCAATGTTTTTTATAACAATCTAAAATATTAAATTTCATTATTTAACTCATTTTAAAGCTTTATGGGTGGCAATAATTGTCTTACGACCATATGGCTTTTTAAATAATATATCAAGCAAATCACCATTTTTATCAATAATTGTACCCATGCCAAAAACAGTGTGAACAACAATATCACCAACATTAAATTTATAGGTGTTGGTAAAGTTGTTTACAAATTTATTCTCACTAAAACTATTGACTTTTGAGTTAAAGAAATCATTATTGCTTCTATAAGTAGACTTATATTTTCTAAAGACTCTTTGATAATTGTTTTTACCTATTTCTTCTAAGAATCTTGAAGGGACTATTTCATTGCGACCAAAATTTAAATTAGAACATGTTATGTATAAGTAGTTAATTGCTCTTGTCATTCCAACATATGCAATTCGCCTTTCTTCTTTAATTGCTTCAATTCCTGCCATAATTGCCTTAGAGGAAGGTAAATAGTTTTCATTAAAATTAACAAGGAAAACTGCGTTATATTCTTTGCCTTTAGCGGCATGAATAGTCATTAATTGCACTGAAGGAACTTTACTCGCTCTCATTTTATCATTAGAAGTTAATAAACTTAATTCATTTATTCAATCAAGAACAGTAACTTTAGGATTTTTAGATAAATATACTGACAAACTATTCTTAAGTTCCATAATGTTGTCTCATCTACTTTCAAAATCTTCACCAAAACTTTCAAGATATTTTTTGTAATGTGTTTTTTCAATCACAATATCAATTCACTTATCATATGCAGTTTGCTCAATTTCTTTTTTAATGACAGCCAATAAATTCAAAAAGTCACAAACTTTTGCTTTTGTAGCTTTGGATAATTGTTCAATTTTATCATAATTAGTAAGGGCTGAATAGAAAGTAAAATTACTTTTTCTAGCTCATTCTTGTATTTTTTTTACAGTTTCTTCACCAATAGCTCGCTTAGGAACATTAATAATTCTTAATAAACTAAGATCATCAAATCGGAAAATAGCTTTAAAGTAAGACAATAAATCTTTAATTTCCATTCTTTGATAGAATGGCACGTCGCCATACACAACGTATGGGATTTGGTTCATAATTAAAGTTTCCTCAATTTTTCTTGAAGAAAAATTGGCACGATATAAAACTGCAATATCACTATACTTTATTCCAGTTTTATTTAAATCAATGATTGTTTTAACAACAAATGATGATTCATCATCATATGAATGACCAACAAAACATTTAACATCATAGTTGTGTGGGTTGACTGCCACAAGTGGATTTTCGAATGTCTCATGGTTGTGAGCAATCAAACTATTTGCTGCATTAATAATCTTTTGGGTAGAACGGTAATTTCTTTCTAGATTAACTAACTGATATTTTTTTTGTCATGTAACAAAATCATCAAATATTTTTGGATAAGCACCACGCCATGTGTAAATTGTTTGATGTGGGTCACCAACAACAAAAATATTATTAGTTTTTTCATTTGTTAATCATTTTATGATTAAAAATTGTTTGTAATTTGTATCTTGAAATTCATCAACAAGCACATAATCAAATTTATTTTGTCATTTCTTAACTATTGTTGGATACCTTTCAAAGATTTGGCAAACAAAATTAATCAAATCATTAAAATCAAGCATGTTGTTTTTCTTTAAGTAATCACAATAATAAAAATAAACTTTTAAAACTAAATCAATTTGATTAGCATCAACAATATTAGTTTTGTTGTATAGCTCACTATATCCTTTGGAAACATCAACATCAGTTAATTTAATAAGTTCAATAACTTCAAGAATTTTTTTTGGTGATAAAAATAATGGTAAAGAAAGATTGTGATCTTCAATTATTTTCTTAGTAATGTTTAATTGATCTTCTCCATCAACAATCACAAAGTCTCTACTATAATCCAAAACTTCAATTTCTTGTTTTAAAATCTTTAAACATAAAGCATGGTAAGTATTTACTCAATTAAATGAAATACCAGGAAAAGAATTGTTAAGACGATTTTTCATTTCTTCCGTCGCTTTATTAGAAAAAGTAATGGCTAAAATTCTTGACGGATTAACAAAATGATTGCTAACCAAGTTAGCAATTCTTTGAGTTAAAACATGTGTTTTACCAGTTCCAGCACCGGCAATAACCAAAACTGGACCTCTTATGGTTTGAACTGCTTTCATTTGATTTAAATTCAAACCTTCAAAGTCCATTAGATATCACTTTCTAATCGATCAAGCAATGAGGTATTAACATCACCGGGTAAATCATAATTAGTTTTGGTTATTGATTGTTCTTTTTTTGATTTAAAAGTTATTTTTTTGTCAATATTAGCAGTTCTAACAACAAATAGATGTGAAAACTTATCATGTCACAATGGTTTGTTATTAACAATAAATAAATTAATAACTATTGAAAAGAAAATAAGAAAGAAAACATAATAAAAATATTTGAAAGTTAAACCTAAATAATAAAATGAAATATTTTGATTGTTCATTTTGTGCATAAAACTGGTCATACTTTCATTCAAAATTTTTAAGTCTTGATAGCCAATCAAACTAAATGTTACCCCTATAACAAGTGAAATTAACATAATGATGATTCACACAAACATTTCATGTTTCAATAATGATAAAAATTTGTTTTTCTTTCTGTTCTCAAAATAAAACTTTAATTTGAAGATCTTCATTCCAATTGTTTGTCAACCAAATAACATTGGAAAACAAATAAAAAAGAAAAATGAAAAAATTAGACCAACCAAACTTACAAAGAAATAACGAATTGGTTGAGCTAGTTCTAAACTTCGCCAAGAAAATTTACTATCAGTAATTAAAATGATAATACCTAAAGATATTGTAACTGTTGAAACAATAAAAATATCAACAAACCGAGCAAAAAATCTTGATCATGATGAAGGAAAATGAAAATTTGACAAAGAAATAGATAAATCTTGTTTATTTACTGCCATTAAAAATTCCTGACTTAATTGCTTGACTTACATAAAAACGGAATGGTTTAAATTTTCTTATATATGACAAATATTTTTTGTTATTTCGATTGTTTTTGGGGTTAAGTCAGATGTTTTTAGACCAATCTTGAGCATAAGTGTTAATTGTTTGAGTAACAAAATCAATAGCTCTTTTTTGAATATTAGATTTCTTTGGATAGTTTTTAAAAATAGTAACCAAAAAATGATGCAACAAATAAACAAGACATAAATATTCTATTTCCATAGCATGTTTATTTTCAAAAGTATTTTTCGTTTGAATTCTTTCAAAAATAGGAATACATTGTTCATACAGATCAAAAATGTTGTACCAAACATTTTTCAATCTTGTATATTTAGCAAGTTGTTGGTTAATTTTAAACCATTCAGGTTGACTTTTAGCAACATCTAAATAAAACTGCAATGGATAAGAATGGAAGTTTGTTTGGAAAATCTTTTTTGTTTTCAGAAAGTGTTTATTAAAAATACAATTACTTAAAATTCGCACAAATCCAGAAGAAAAGTCTTCATGAATAGTTTGAATCTTAACATATGGTTTTGTTACTGAATATGGTATTTTTTCAACAAAAAAATTAAGCATTGAAACATTATCTTTTCTTTTTTGTAGGAATTTATTCACACATTCAACAAAATTTTCTTTTAAAGTGATGGCAGCATCACAAAAATACCCAAAAGGTGTAAAAATATTTTGAAAGGCATGATTAAAAGCATAAGCACTACCTAATTCGTCAAAGAAAAAGATATAGTTAGTGCGAATATGTTTATTAGGAAAGTTATTTTTTTTAACTTCATCAACTAAATTTTGAGAATAACCATCAAAAATGAACAATAAATTAAAATCATAAGAAGTTTGATTATTAATAGAACTAATCAATTCTTTGACTTTGTCAATAGGAAAACTTAGATTTAGATAAATAATAATGGTCAATAATCTAGCTTTTGTACTTTTCATTGCTTTTATCGCTTTCTTGTTTGTTTGTTTTTGATGCAGAATTATTTACTTTTTTAGAAACATCAAAAAGACTAGACAAATCACCACTAGGAACTAAATCTTTTAATTGGTCTAACAAACTTGATAAGTTACCACTTTTAAAGTTTTCAGTTAATTTATTAGTGCTAACAAAACTTTTTAAGATTGTGGCAACAAAGTCATCAAAAGTTTGACAATTCAAGCTAGTAAGTTTAGAACTTTGAATTTTCTTCCATTCTTCAAATAATTCTTGATATATTTTATCTTCAAGTTCAATAATAATTTTCTTCATAAAATAAATATTTCCTTAAGTGACATTTTTTTTAATAAATTATTATAATTTATTTACTAATAAATAAGGATTATACATATGCTAGATATTAAGTTGATTAAAAATAACACTAATGAAGTAAAAAATAAACTTAAAAAGCGCAACAAAGATTGATTAGGCAACATTGATCAATTACTAACTATTGACAAAAAACGTTGTGATTTAATTAAAAAAATTGAAACTAGCAATGCTAATATCAATAAAAAAACTAAGGAAATTGCTAAATTAATTGAAGCAAAAAAAGATGTTTCTAGAGAAAAGAAGCAAATTCAATTAATTAAAAAAGCTATTGTTGATGAAAAGAAACAATTAGCAAATATCGAAGAAAAATTCAAGCTAGCGATCCTTTCTATTCCTAACACTCCTCATGAATCTGTTCCAGAAGGAAAAGATGAAACTCAAAATGTTGAAATCAAGAAAGTTTTAAAACCTAAAAAATTTGGTTTTAAACCTAAAGCTCATTGAGATTTAGCAAAAGACCTTCATCTTGTTGATTTTGAAAGAGCAATTAAATTAACTGGCTCAAGATTCACTTGCTACACCAACAAAGGAGCTAAATTAATAAGAGCTTTAATCCAATATACATTGGATATGAACACTAAAGCTGGATTTATTGAAATGTTACCAGCAGTTATTCTAAATCCAAAAGCTTTAATTGGTACTGGTCAATTGCCAAAATTTGAAGAAGATTTATTCAAATTATCTAATGGTTTCTACTTATCACCAACAGCCGAAGTACAATTAACTAACTATTATGCTAATGAAATCTTAAGTAAAAAAGAATTACCAAAGATGTTTACTGCTAATACTGCTTGTTTTAGATCTGAAGCTGGTTCTGCTGGCAAAGATACAAAAGGGGTAATTAGACAACACCAATTCTATAAAACTGAAATGGTAATTTTATCTCTACCTGAAGAATCATATGATTGTTTAGAAATGATGACTAGTCAAGCAGAAAAACTTCTTGAAACTTTAGGTTTGCCATTCCGCCGTATTGCTTTATGTAGTGGTGATATGGGCTTTAGTGCAGCAAAAACTTATGATATTGAAGTATGATTACCTTCTTACAATGCTTATAAAGAAATTTCATCATGTTCCAACTGTGAAGCATTCCAAGCTAGGAGAATGATGCTTAGATATCGTGATGAACATGATCAAGTGAACTATGTTCATACTTTAAATGGTTCAGGTGTAGCTATTGATAGATTGTGAGCCGCAGTAGTAGAAAACTATCAAAATGAAGATGGTTCAATCACTGTTCCAAAAGCACTCCAAAAATATATCGGAGAAAGTGTTATTAAATAATAATGCAAAAAAAGAAGAGAAAAGGTTTACTAATTACTTTTGAAGGACCTGATGGTTCAGGTAAAACTACTATTGCTTTAAAAATTGCTGAATGATTACAAAAGAAAATTGATGGTAGAGGCCCAACAAAAATTTTTTATACCCGTGAACCTGGTGGAAAAAACAATGTTATTGCTGAAGATATTAGAAATATTCTTTTAAACAAAATTGAATATAACATTACTCCTATGGTTGAAACTTTATTGTTTGCCGCTAGTCGTGCACAACATGTTCATGACTTCATTGAGCCACATTTGTTTAAAAATCACATTGTTTTGTGTGACCGTTTTATACATTCAAGTATTGTTTATCAAGGAATAGGTAGAAACATTGGGATTAACATAGTAAAAGCTATTAATCAATTTGCTACTAATGGTATTGAACCAGATATTACTTTTGTTTTAATGTTAAAGCCAACTATTGGTTTAAAACGGATCATGAATAATACAAGCAGAGAACAAAATAGACTTGACAAAGAAAAATTAGCTTTACATAATCTTGTTTATCAAGGGTATAAAAAACTAATTAAGAAATATCCTAAGAAAATGATTCCTATTAATGCTAATCAATCAATTAATGATGTTCTTAAAGACATCAAACCATATATTGAAAAATTAATCCAACAAAAAAAGTATCATGGTTAATCAAATCCTTGCTTTAGCTCAAAAGCCACATGCTATTATCATCAAATTAACTTCTTTATCATCATTGGATGATTTTTTAAAACAATATATTAAATCAATCGTTTGTGACAAGAAACCTGCATGTAACAAATGTCAATGATGTAAAAAAGTTGATTTGAATGGCTATTATGACCTAAGAGTTTTTGATGCTTTTGAAATGAAAAAACAAGATACATTAAACCTAAAAAATTTTTTTTCAAAGATAGGTTTAGAAAGCAAAAACAAAAAGTTCTACGTGATTAAAAACATCGAAAATGTTAATAAACAAGTAGCAAATGGTCTTTTAAAATTTATTGAAGAACCACCAAAAGATGTTTATGCAATCTTTACAACTAAAGCATTCAACTGTATCTTACCAACTATTAGAAGTAGATGTTTAGCTTTTGCTTTAAAAGCTGATGATGAGAAAATAAATAAAATTTTATCAAAACAGAATAAACAGACTCAAGATTTTTTCTTTTCTTTAGCACAAAAACAATTTATTGATCTATCTAATCTTGAAAAATATGTCAAAATTTACTCAAAAAATATTAAGAATGTTGAATACTTACTTTCACAAAACTATTTAAAAGTAACTAATGATGTTTTAAACTTTTTAAAAAAGAGCGAAATTAATGAAATCAATTTCTTTTTAGAAATCATTAAACAAAAAGTTGATCTTAAGACTGCTTTAGCAATTTCAAAAATGCAAAATTTGCTTTCATTGAATCTTAACCAATCACTTCTTTTAAATAATTTGCTAAAATTACTTAAACATTAAAAATCATATGAAAACCATTGTTGCTTTAGCTACTGCTCCATTAAATTGTGCCATTCACATTATCCGCGTAAGTGGTAATAAAGCTTATCAAATTGTTAATGCAATCACTCAACAAAGAGTAACCAAAGTTGGTTACTCTTTGCAAAGAGTAATTATTACCAATAAAAAGAAACAAATTATTGATGATGTTATTCTTGCTAAATACGTTTCCCCAAAATCATATACTGGTGAAGATATCGTAGAAATTAATTGTCATGGTGGCGTATTTGTTGCCAACCAAATCTTGCAATTATTAGTCGCTAATGGTGCTGTTTATGCTAAACATGGTGAATTTACCCAAAGAGCTCTTTTAAATGGTAAGATTGACCTATTGAAAGCTAATGGGGTTAATAACATTATTAATTCCATGAATTTTACTGCCTTGCAAATTTCTCATAATAGCTTAAATGGTAATTTGTCTAAAGAAATAAGGCAAATTAAAGATGACATCTTTAAAATCATTGGCAATATTGAAATAAATATTGATTATCCAGAATATGAAGATTACGAAGATCTAACAACTAATGTCTTGTTAAAAAAACTTAAACCAATCAAAAAACAGCTTCATAAGCTTTTAGACTACTCTATTATTGCCAACAAAATAACTTATGGAATCAAAATTGCCATTATTGGCAAAACCAATGTTGGTAAATCAAGTATTTTAAATCTTATTCTTAATGAAAATAAAGCTATTGTTTCCAACATCCCAGGAACAACTAGAGATCTTGTGGAAGGTAAAATAAACTATAAAAATTTAACTCTAAACTTTATTGATACTGCCGGAATTAGAAAACATTCTAATCAACTAGAACTAATTGGAATTAAAAAAAGTTATGAACAAATGAAAATTGTTGATTTAATCTTATTTGTTACAGATGCAAGTAAACCTATTACTCCATTTGAACAATCACTTTTAAAACAAATTAAAAATAAACCACATTTAATTATTAAAAACAAATGTGATCTAGGTAAAAAGAATGCCATTGAAGGTTTTAACTTTTCATGCAAGAAAGATAAAATTAAATCTTTATTGGATGAAATTGTTAAAACCCTAAACTTTAGCGAAATAAATAACACTAATTTGACCTTTGTCCAAACCGTCCAAGAAATTGGTAACTTGAAAAAAATTATTAATACTATTAATAATATTGAAGTTTCAATCAAAAAGAAACAACCAATTGACTTGATCGTAGAAGACATTTATCAAATTGATCAATACTTAGCTGATCTTTTAGGTGAAAATAAGAATATTGATTTTTTAGAAAAAATGTTTAAAAACTTCTGTATTGGTAAATAATTAACAAAGGGGCTATTATGATTGGATTTAATAAAAAAAAAATTGGTTTTATTGTTGACTCATCAAGTAATATAAAAAACAATGATTATGATGATGTAAAAGTAATTCCATTAGGAATAATCATTAATGAAAATGGTAAGACTACCAATTACTCGGACGAGCCATCACAAATAACTTGATCTACTTTAAAAGAAAAACTGATGCAAAAGAAAATTGGTGTTAAAACTAGCCAAGCTAATATGAATCAAATGATTACTGCAGCTGCTGAAATGACTAAAAAGTACGACCAAGTAATTGTTTTACCAATTCATCGTGGATTAAGTGGTAATGCTAATTCATGATCAATAATTAAAGATGAATTTAATGGCAAACTATGTCTTAACTATGTCGACGATATATGCTTTGGTTATGTATGAGATATTGAAATTATCAAACAAGAGCTTAAGAAAAAAACATATAATGAACAACAGCTACAAGATTTTATTAACAAGAATATCATAGGCTCAAGAGTAGGCTATTTAATTGTTAATGACCTTTCTAGACTAATTGCTGGCGGTAGAGTTAAAAATTCTACTGGTTTATTAGCCAAATTATTTAAAATTAAACCCATCATCTTATTAGATAAAACAGGTCTAAACTTCTTAGATAGAGTTAAAACCTTTAAAAATTACTTTGAGATAGTTAAGAAGGACTTAAATAACAGATTCAAAGGGACAACTATTAAAAGAGCAATTATCTTCACTCCTGAAGACTACAAACAAAATAAGTATTTCCCAGAATTTTATGATAGTTTTAAGTTAACTTTTCCTAAATTAGACCATGTAATAAAAAGTATGTCCAATGTGATTACTTGTCACACTGGACATGACTTTTTTGCTTGTTATTTTGAAGTTAAGAAATAATTATTTCTTACTTGATGTTGATTTGGTAACACGTTTCTTACGTGTTTCTACTTTTTTTAAGAAATCAATATATTCTTGTTTATCTTTAATAAATCAATCGGCAGGAAGTTTTGATTGAGAGTAAGCACGACATTTTTTTGCCCATGCTCTTTGTCTAATTACATTATCTTTTTCTTTTTGGGCTGGTCAGAATCAATCTGGTAGATTATTTTCATCTTGATATGTTTCTTGTTTCTGAATTCAACGAACTTTTCTAAATTCATTTCATTCATCATCATTCATTTTTTCAATTTGGTTAATTGTATATGTTACTTTTTTGTTTTCCATAATACTTTTTAATTTCTACTTATTTATCATTAAATAATATTATAGTATATATGTTATTAAGCACTTTGTAACTACATATATTTATAAATAAATATATGTAATTTTTTTAAAAGTAAGTCTTATTTTCTAGCAGAATCAAAGAAGTTAAGGTCATCATCTGGGTCAAATTCAAAATTAACTTCTTTCTTTAGAGGCGGCAAATCTTTTAAAGATTTAATCCCAAATAAATTAAAGAATTTTTGGGTTACTTGGTATTGATAGGGGTTACCAGGGGTAGGTGCCTTACCAATGCATTCAATTAACCCCAATTCAGTTAGTCTTGCTATAGCAAAAGAAGGATCTGAATTACGAATTTCTTCAATTTTGGTTTTAGTACATGGTTGGTTATAAGCAATAATAGCTAAAGTTTCAAGTAAAGTGGGAGTTAAAGGGTTGATTTTCTTAACCCTAGTATTAAGAATCTTTAGATATTCATTATTGCATTCTTTAGTTAGTAAGTAGTATCTGTTCCCAAAAAGTTTAATACAAACTCCTTTGCTACTATCTTCATCATAGTTTTTTATCATTTGCTTGATAATAGATCTAACTTCATCAGTAGGAATATTCAGAACTTTATGCAGTTCAGCAATTTCTACTCCTTCTTCCCCACATACATACAAAATAGATTCAATAACAGATTGATAGTTCATCTTTACCCTCTCTTACAAAATATCTATATATATCTCACTATTAAATTCTTTTTGGTTTAAAACAATAACTTGATTTTTAGCAAGATCAAGTAGCGAAACAAAACAAGTAGTAAAAAACTGGTCAGTTAACAAGTTTTGATCAAATAAACCTAAAAAATCACTTAAGCTAATTTGTTTAATTTTATCCTTTTTAATGTTTTCAAGGATCCTAGTCATTTCTTTTTCTACTTGTTCTGCTGAAACTTCTTGAACAATGATTTTGTTATAAGTATTAAAAATATTTAATTTCCATCGTTCGTGGGCATTAATTAAAGCTTTTTGCAAAACAAGTGGATTAACTTGTTTAGGCATTGAAACTACTTTTAAAATATTAGTAATGCTAGTCGATTTATTATCAGCATTATTTTGTGAATGTAATTTTAAACGTTGTTCATTAGAATTTTGTAAATTTTTAGTAATATCACAATATTGCTTATAAAGAATAATTTGACTAATAATTCTTTTTTTCTTTTCATCTAAGTCTTTTTGTTCTTCTTCAGATAGTTTCATAATACTATTAAGCATTGATTTAGATTTTATCCAAATCAAAGCACTAGCCATAACTAGATATTCACTCACATCATCAATTAATAAATCAGTATGAGTTTTAAGAAAGTTAAGATATTGATCAGCTAACAATTCAATATCAATAGCATTAATATCCATTTTGTTATCTTTCACCAAAGATAACAACAAATCTAATGGGCCATTAAAACTTTTTAAATTTAAATTTAGTTCAATCATTTTTAACCCTTATAGGTATTACTTTGTCTACTGTAAACGCTACATACACAATTAGGAGAAACATTAGATTTTTCTAAAACGATATGATTAGCAAAATCAATACAATCTATCTTTTTAATAATTTTACTATTTAGACAATTGAAAGTGAAAACAATCAAATAGTCAGTTTTTGAAAAAAAACTGCGGATAGTGTTTTTATCACCAATAACATAAAGATCTTCATCAACATACTTATCAAATTGGGCAATAATACTTTCTGCTTTATTACATGTTGTGGTATGCGGTAAAATAAAACTTAAATCATTAGCCAAAATGTACCTAATATTAAATTTACTAACGACTTCAACTGATAAATGTTTGTTTAATATTTGATAAAACTCTTCTGTAATTACCAGTTGCTTGGTTTTAACAATAGGGACAAATTGTTTTAAAAACAACTTGAAATTAGTGATATCTGATAGATCCAACAAATGTTCATCTTGATCTTGCGGCCACAATAAATATGTCATTATAACTTTTCTTTCAAACTAAAATATTCTTTGACAATCATTTCTTTAAATGTTGCCATTAGTTGTTCTTGCTTAATATTTAAAAATTGCGAAGGTGTCATTGGTTTAAACATCGTAACATACACGTTGTGTAAATAATCATCACCTTTGCTTTTTTTAAGATCTGCCCCATAAATACAAATAGGTGCAATAGATAAGCCAGAATTGTAGGCAATTTTTAATACAGCTGGTTTAAATTCTTTAAATTCATGACCAGGAACTCTGGTTCCTTCAGGAAAAACACAAATACTATATCCTTGCTTTGCAAGTAGTTGTTGTCTATTGTAACAAGCAAGAATGCTTTTACCACTACTACGGTCTAAATAAATCCCATTTAATAAACTAATAACAGCATCAATGTTCTTCTTTTCACTTAATTCTTTCTTACAAACAAAAGTTAAAGGGGTAGCTAGACCATTTTCATATAAAGAAACAAAGACAACCATAGCATCTCAAAGAGATTTATGATCAGGAATAAACAAGATTTGTTTATTAGCAATATTTTCAAAACCTTTAGCTACAACCTTAATTCTTTTGATTCATAAGATTTTTTTAAAAATTTTATAAACAAGTTTGTGTCTGTCAACCGTAAACACATCACTATTATTCTTTTTAAACTTTTTAGATTTAATCTTAGCAAAGATAATATCAAAACCTAATGAAAAAAAGACAAAAGGAATACTGAATTTATGCAAAATTTTCTTGATAAAAGTCATGATTTTTATTTGTATTTACGTTTTTGGGCATTTTTTGATTTTTCTTTTGCTTTTAGCCCTGGTCTTAAATAGAAAAGATGTGATTGTCTAGCACGACGTGTTTCAGCAGTAATCCGACTAAATTTCTTCATTGCTGTATTTAAATCGCCATCTTTTACAACTATTTTTTGCATTCTATCACTTCACTTTCTAATAATAAACTATGCTTTTTATTATACATTTCATTGATAAACACTATGCATAATACTTTGTTGAATATACTTTTGACATAAAACTACTCCAGAAGCTAAGACGATTGACTCTAATGGTGCTTTAATGCTTTGTTCAATAAATCTAGGAATTAAATAAAACACATAACCATAGGTTATGAAGTTATTTGGTTCACGATGGTTTTTATATTTAAGATATTCAACTGAAATGAAGGGACCTAAAGCAAATGAAAAAAGACTAATCAAAATAATAACCAGCATAGTTGAATAAATAAAATATAAGTTATTGTGTCAATGCATAGTCCTATTTCTTGTGATTCTTATTCAAAAAAAGATTTCACAAACAATAAAAAAACCAATTAAAACACCCAAAGCAACTTGTTTAGATAAATTATGAAAAAAAACATATTCTTTGATGTCTTCTTTAGTATTGTGTCATGTTAAAGTGGTTAAAACGAAATAACAAGCACTAACAAAACTAACCAAAATAATTTGAAAAGCAACAACATCTCCATAATGGTTTTTTGTGCTACTGTTTTGTCTTAATCGACAAATTGAACCAATTAATCCAGCTGTAAAGCATACACAAGGCTCTTGAATGGCATACATTCAAAATCATAAAGCACCGCTTGGAAAAATAAAAAAGCTAAGAGTGTCAGTAAATGCTCCAAACAATAAACCATAAATCATCCCAAAGTGTCAACCAAACAGCATTACTGGTACTCAAGATAAAGCAATAGATAAATTAAACATTGGTACTCTAATAGCTAACATGGATAAAACTAATTTCAATGAAATTAATAGCGCAATTAAAAACATTAGTTTTTTAGATCTAAAAATCTTTATTGGAAACAAAGGAAAAATGAATGATATGACGGTTTTTAGCCGACTATTTTTGTATTTTAAATTGTCAGATGACTCTGCACATACCATTTAACTAATAGCTCCTAAGCAGCAAATGGTGGTTGTGACTTAGAAAGCTCCTCAGCATACTTATCAATAGTTGATTTAATGATTTGTTCATCTTTTTGAGGTTTGAAAATCACACCAATAATGAAACATACAACTGTTGCTAGTGATAAAACAAATAAGACAATAACACCAAAATGAACAATTTGGTAACCGATATATTCTAATTGAGCAACATTTTTAATGGTTTCCGTTTGATATCATGGCACAAAAAATATTAATTTAACAAGGTCGAAAATAACAATACTTAAAGTAAAAAAAAGATATGGAATGATTATTGTTCAAGGAAATGAATATTTTAAATTAAGGTTCTTGACATTTAGTTGATGATAAAAAGACCAAAAGGCATTAGCACAAATTAGAGCATAAATCATAAAACAAATACCAACTCATAGTAGGTCATTAGAATTATTAAATTGGTCGTTATATGGAATATCTTTTAAAATCATTGAAACAATAACAAGAACTAAACTAAGTAAACAACTTAAACCTAACAAAACAAGTAAAATTATTTTTAAGATCAAAATAATACGTGGTTTGGTTTTATAAGCATAAATCTTACCTAAAGATAAATCATTCATTGCTTTTGAGGTTGCTAAACCATAGATATATGATTCATTAACCACATTTGAAAAATTAGGATTAATAGTTTTTCCATATATGTGATTTTGGTTAACATTTTCTTGTTTAGGAGTAGAAAAAACAACCCCACTCTTTGATTTAGAATGCAAAACTCCACCAGTAATGCTATCAACATTAACTTTAAAAATATTCTTGCAGAAAACAGCTAAGTAGTTAATGTCATCATTTAAATCTTCAAGTTTGTTTCCTTTAACTAAAAAATTTTTCTTGCTTAAAACAAAATTACGGTTAGTTAATGAGTTGTACTTTTTAATTAAAGAAGCAGTAAGAAACATTGTTCCTAAATCATGCTTTTTAGCTTCAGTTTTTTCTAGATAAGATAAAATATTTAATTCTTTTTCAAAAAGATCAATAAAACTTTTATTGCTAGATGGAAAAAAGGCTGGATTTGTACAATACAACAATCCATATAAACGTTTTGCTAGTGTAACATACATCTCTTTCTTGTCCATAATTTAATTATCTAATAAAATTTGCACAAAAGCAGGAAAAGGCAAAATTTTCTTAACTTTTATGTCAACATCAAGTATGTATAATTTTAATAAATTTTTATCTATTTTTTCTAAAATATTTTGACTATTAAAAGCACTAAATTGCTTTTGTTGGTAGATAGATAAATCTAAATAATCAGTAATCTTTTTTGCATTTCATTTAGTTTTATGCAAGGCAAATAAATACATTTTTATTCTAAATAGTTGAGTAGAAAAAATATGCATGATAGTAATAATATTGTTGCCTAAATTAATAAATTTTTCTATTAAAGAAATACATTGGTCATATTGTTCATTTAATCACAATTGAATGATGGCAAAAATATTGTCTTCTGATAAAGTGATTAGATTTTCTTTAAGGACTTTTATATCAAGTTTTTGAGATTTTGACAAAAGAGCTAGTTTTTGAATTTCACAATTAATAAAAAAATAATCAAAAGGAAGTTGTTGATATAAATAATCTCTAACATCAGAAGAAATTGTTTGCAGTTTATATTTAGTTAATCAAAAATCTATGACTTTTATTTTACTATCAAGATAAGGTTTTCATACCTTAGAAATTTTGATTTGTAGTTTAGCAAACAATGAATCTTTAACATCCAAAACTTCAGTACTAATTAAAATAACTTTTTTATCACATCTAGTAGCAATTGCTTCAAGAAATGATTTATAAATGTTAGATTTGAAATTTCAACATGAAGTGTCAATAACATAAGTTCTATCGTCTTTCTTTGTCTTATTTACAAAGTCAAGGATAGATTGTTCAAAAAGTTTGCCACTAATTTCATTAATTGTACTCTTTTTATTAAAGAAATATGGTAACTTATCTTGAAAGCATGTTGTTACACAAACATGCCATATTAACCAATCAAAATTTGAGCAATTAAAACACCAAATCATGGGTAAATTATAACTTATCAGTTTTATATTTTATCAATAGTGCTACCATTGATAGAACATAGTAGTATGATGCTCAAAATAGTGGGTGAATATTATTAAATCTTAAAACTTGGTTGAAGAAATCAAAACTTGCTAACAATAAATAAACAAAATAAACAACAGCTTGGTGTAAAATCACCAAAAATGGTATCCAAGCAAACAATAGGAAATAAAAATAAAGAAAAACAAAGAAGTAGGTAAAAATAAAACAATTTATAACCACAAACAATGATAAGCTTTTATTCATTGTCACAATAATGGGTAAAGATAAAAAGCAAACAACCACATTGATCAAGAATTTTTCTAAAAATAAATTATTGATTTTAAGTTCCGATATATAGTACAAACCAACGCAACCAAGAATTGATAAGACAAAGCCATAATTATTAATTGCTACTGGATTAAAAAAAATAATAATTAATCCTACTAATCCTAATATGTTGAATTTAGATAAAACAACTTTTTTAAATATAGATGTAAAGAAAAACACAAGAACAACTCTAGTACAGCTATATGAAAAGTTAAGTAAATATAAATAGAAAACAATAACTAACATAGGAAAAAGTGTCCTAACAATTTTTACTTTCTTTAAGATAAACCTTAAACACATTGTCAATGTATGAAGATGAAAACCACTAATGGTTATCATCCAAACAATCCCCAATGAAACAGCTTGATTGTAAAATTTATAGATGTTATTATCTTTCTTATTCAGAAGAACTAACTTAATAAAGCTTGCGAGCTTTGCATCATAAGACTGATTGAAAAAATCATTTATTTTACTTCTTAAAGATCAATGTAATAATTTATCAATCTTATCACTTAATTGATAAGTAAGAAAGTATGGTCTGAAAATAAGTGTTAACCCAATAAAAATAGAAAAAATAATTAAAACACCAACAAACTTTTTTTGTTTTCATATCTTAATAGTAAACAAGAAGTAAATCAAAAATGGGATTGTTAAAAGAAAAAATAAATTGATAAAGATACATGCATAACCTATGCAACATAAGAAAAAACAAAAGAAAAATGGAAAATTATTCATGTAACCAATACAATAATTTTTAAAACTAGATTTGTTAAAAATATAATTATTTTGATGATAAAACAAAATGAAAACTTTATTGTTGGAAAAACAATTGTTGAAGCTAAAATTATCAAAATTGCCAAAACATATGTTTTAGCTAGTTTTGGCTACAACATTGGTATTTGTCATATTTCTAATGTCTCAGATTATGTAATTCATAATTTAAATGGTTTTTTTAAACTAAAACACAACTATCACTTTTTAATCATTGGCAATGACAATTATGATCAATTCAATCTCTCTTATAAAGCTATCCATCCAAAATGTCTAAAATATCATACTAATGTTATTGAAACACCAAATGGATTTGTAAACCTTAAAAAAGATTTAATAGAAAGATTAAAAAGATTATAGTTATAGTATGCACCATTAGCTCAATCGAATAGAGCATTAGTCTTCGGAACTAAAGGTTATAGGTTTAATTCCTATATGGTGCGCCATAAATACTATTTTTTCATAAAAAAATATTGATAAAAGTTAACAGAACCAAGAATTATGTTTACATCTTGATATGTTTCTATTATTTCCAAATATTTAGGCAAAAGTATAGAATAACAAAAATTCTTTTCATCATTACTTTGATATTCAATATTGCATCGGTAATATTTATTGTTTAGTCTTATGGCAACATTATTTATCTTGTTACTTTCAATATATCTTCCATCCTTATCATTAACAATAATGGAATCAGAATTGTTACATAACAAAATAGCTGTTGTTACAACATCAATTTTGAGAAATGATAGTGTTGTAAACATACTTAACGCTAAAATAAAAAAAGCGAATAAACCAACATTAATGTTTCTCCAAACCACTTTACCTCCTTTCTATTATGAAAACGGCATTGTTTGTTTTAAGTTGCTTAATAAGTAATGAAAAACATGTATGAGATTTAATCGCTGGGTCAACTTGATCAAGCAAAATGATTTTATTTTTCTCGAGTAATAAACACAATAAATTGATTCAATATTGACTTGATCAAGAGCAATCAACATTGTTAAAGTTAATATTTAATAAATGAAGAAATTGTGAAAACAGTTTTGGTGATTTAACAATATTTCTTTTTAAATAACTAGTTGAAAAAGTTAATGACGAATTAATAACAATCAAGTTAGTAAAAAATGATGATTTGTTATTGATAATTTCTCTTCTATCCAAAATAATCTCTTTAGCATTGGCTAAACAATCTTTGATGTTTTCACAGATATTAACATGATTGATTTTTAAAATCTGTTTATTATTATTTGAAACAAACATAATTTCTTTAAGATTAGTAAAGTTTTGATCATTCATTTTTGTTTTTTTAACTTTACCAACATCAATAATATTTTGGTAAACGTCTCAAAAAACATCAAATTCAATCTTGTTAAGAAAATAATTAGAATAATCATTCAAAATGGCTTTAATTATTTGCATGCTGAACAATAAAAAAGATAATTGCCCTAGCGACAATCATTGATACTCAATGATTACAAAACAACTAATAACCATTCCTAGAATTTCAATAAAAGATTTAAAAAGATTTTGAAATAAAGATAAATTGGCATTAAAAATACTAATATCGTTAAAGTTTTTACAAATATTGTCATAATTTTCCTTGATCTGACTAATTAAGTCATCTCGTTTTGTTTGCCAAAACTCATAATTGATATTAATTGATAGTTTTTCATAAAGCTTTGTATTTTTATTTTCATTTCTTGCCGCTTCAATAAAGTTTTTTTGCTTTTTTCGATATTGAATTAGAACAAAAACAATTTCAAAAATACAAAATAACGTAACATAAATGATTGCTCATCAATGTATTGATCCCACAATGCATAAATAAATAATGAAAATGAAAAAGTTAGCAATAATGTTATTACTATCAATAACTAAGAAATTACTGATGGAAAAGATGCATTGATCTATTCTCTTTAGTCAAACACTATCGACTTTTTTAGAAAAACTAAAATGTTTAAAACTTAAAGATGTAAGAACTTTATTAACTAAAAGGAAATAATGAGCTCTTAATTGTTTTTTAAAATAAAGTTGTTTTAAATAACTCATATTTATTTGTAGAAAATAAATAAAAAGAAAGAAAACACTAATCACAAGTAGATTTTTAGTTGATTGTTTAACAATTGCTAAATCAATTAATAAATTTAAAAAACTAGAAATAAGAATTGATAATCCTGTCGATAATAAAGTAGCAAAAATTGAAAGTAAAACAAAACGTAAATCATAGCTAAACAAGGTTGTTTTTTGTTGAAAGTTTATTTTACTAGCCTTTGTGAAGTTTTTCTTTAATCTAACAAAAACTAAAACATCACAAAAAACCTTTTGAAAATCACCATATGATACTTTGATAGATTTGTAATAACATGAATCAAACATAATTATGTACTTAGAATGTTTGACAATAATGACATAATGAGCAAAAGCATGATCTTTCTTAATTAAACAAACTATTGGTCGTTTGTATTGTAAGTCTTTAAACTCCTCTCATTTAACTTCATAACTATCTACTTCCAAATCATACTGATTTGCTAACATCTCAAAATCATATACTGATAGTCCAGAAGCAGTTAGATTAGCTTTATTTAAAACTTCAGACTTTTTAACAAAGCTTGTCTTATGAAAATAATTAACAAGTGTGGTAACGACACATACTCCACACTCTTGTTCATTAGTTTGTTTAGTTATTGATATCTTCACACTTATTTAATGACAAAAATGAGTCATTTTGTTGCATAGTTTTAATTTCTTAAATATATAAATGTCTATAATTAAATATCTGCATATTTAAGGGATGTAAGATGATTAAATTAAACTCAAAATTTGTACTTACAAAGCAAATCAATGATGCAAAAATCAAAACTTTATACCAAACTAAAGTTAATGCTATTTTAAAAACAATTAAAACTAAAAAAGCTTTAGGTTTAAATTTCACTGGATGAATAGATTATCCTAATAAAGTAACTAAAACTCAATTACAAAAAATAGTTAGTGCTACTAACAAAATTAAGAACAAGAAGATTAAATATCTTGTTGTCATTGGTATTGGTGGGAGTTATTTAGGTCTAAAAGCATGTTTAGATATGACTAATGCTTATAAAAACAGCAATTTATCAGTTATCTTTATCCACAACATTCACCAAAACTACTTACTAGAAATGCTAAGAAAAGTTAAAAATGATAAATATGGTATTGTAGTTATTTCTAAATCAGGAAGGACTCTTGAACCTGCTTTAGCATTTGATATGTTTTATCAAAACTTAGTACAAAAGTTTGGTAAAAAAACAGCCGATAAACTTATTATTGCCGTCACAAGCCAACATGCTGGTGATTTACGTGAAACTGCTATAAAAAACAAGTGACAAACTTTCTTTATTCCAGACAACATTGGTGGAAGATATTCTGCGCTAACTCCGGTTGGTTTAATCACTATGGCTTTTTGCGGTTTAGATTTAAATAAATTATTCTCAGGTGCTAAAGATGCTACAAAAAAACTAAAAAATGCTAGCTTATTGCAAAATGATGCATACCGTTATGCATGTTATCGTCACTATTTTTTTAAGACTAAAAAAATGGATATTGAAAATATTGTCGTTTATGATCCATATTTACAAAGCATTACTAAAACTATGCAACAATTATTTGCTGAGTCAGAAGGAAAACAGGGCCAAGGACTTTATCCAGCTTCATGTTTATTCACTACTGACTTACATTCTTTAGGTCAATACTTACAACAAGGAAAGAAATGTTTCTTTGAAACAAGTCTTTTTGTAAAGAAAACACATGCTGATTGTCAATTAAAAATAAAAGACCCAGTTATTAAATATTTAAACAAATTCAAACTTAGCAAAGTCAATGAAATTGCTTTTCTTTCTACAATTAAGGCTCATACTTATGATGGTAAAATCAATAATCTTATTATTGAAATTGACAAACAAGATGCCTACCATTTTGGTTACCTATACACTTGATTAATGTATACAGCTATGATGTCTGCTTACTTACTAAAAGTCAATCCTTTTGACCAACCAGGAGTCGAAGCTTATAAAAAGAGAATGAATGATGTTTTGAAAAAATAAAAATCGTAAATAGTTTATAATTTCATTTATTATGGCTCAAGTTGAATATTGTGTTATTGGATTAGGTAAATTTGGTATGCAAGTAGCAAACCAAATTCAATTGCATGGTGGACATGTTATGGCAATTGATATCAATCAAGAAACCATTAATAAAGCAGCTAGATTATTTGATATTGCTATCAAATGTGATGCTACTGACATTAATGCTTTGATTGATACTGCTATCCAAAATGTTAAAATTATCATTGTTTGTGTATCAAACATTGAAATCTCATCAATGATTTGTGCCAACTTAAGGGAATTATCTTTAAACAACATTATTGCTAGAGCAAAAAATAAAATCCATGAAAGAATTTTGAAAATTCTTGGAGTAAGTCAAGTTACTGTCCCTGAAGTTGAAGCTGCTAATAGAATTGCCACTAAATGTCTTTACAACTTTGGTTGTGATGTATCAATCATTGACAACAACCTAAGTTTAATTAAAGCAGTTGTTACTAATCCTGAAATTATTGACAAAAACATTGTTGATCTAGTTTTAAAAGACAAATATGGGGCGAATATTATGTTTATCCAACGCCGTGATATGACTATTTTTCCTATTACTAAGTTTACAAGCTTAAAATTCGGTGATATTACTACTATTCTTTGTCATAACAAAGATATTAAAAAGATTATCGATTTACTTACTAAAGAAAAGGCTAGCGTTAAGAAATAATCTATTTGCTGATAAACTTTTTGATTTCACTATATAAGATAGTACTTTCCTTTGGTTCAAAGGTAAGAACATGAAATCCTGATGGAATAAATAGGTATTTCTTAGAAGATTTATAATTGGTATTAAGTTTGTCAACAATTTTCTTTTTAGCTAAAATATCTTGACCAGTTTGAATATATAAAAAATTGTATGTATTATTACTAAGATTTTTGAATAAAAATCTTCAGCTAGGTTTCATGAATCTTCATGAACAAATTGGAAGCTTAGTATTCATAGATTGAGTACCAGCAATTTTTTTAGCACGTACTAAAAAAACATTTTGTGATAGTTTATCATGGACAAAGTTACTTTGTTTATCATTTAAACCAATATTAAATAACCAAGTAAAAATAATCTTACATGTAATAGATAACTTTTTGAAAAAAGGCAGTTTTTCAACATTTTTTGGTTTGTAGGGCATGTTTCAATTAACAACCCCATCAACATATTTATGACCATATTGTTTTAAATATAAGAAATTGATTGATGATCCTCATGATTCACCAAGTAAATAAATTTTTCGATTGGGATATTTATTTCTAACAAAAAGAATTACTTCTTGTAATTCAATTAAAGTTTTTTTACGGTATTGACTTGGTTTATTTTTGTTGTTACCATGACTAGCTTTTTCATAAGAAATGAAATAATTTTCCTGAAAAATAGGAAAACACATAAATTCATTTCATTTGTTTGTCCCCCCCAAACCACAATTAAAAATAAAAATAACTGAATTATTAGTTTTCTTTTCTGGTTCTATGCACAAAATAGGGATAGGACAAACAAATAATTTTGATTGATAATTAATATTATTGATTGAACAATCTGGAAATTTTTTCATCATCTTAAAACTCTTTAGCAAACATTAATGCATGTTTAATGGCATCATCCATATCATAATAACGATATTGTGCTAATCTCCCTAATGGATAGAAATTTTTAAATTGTTTAAAGACATTTAAATATTTTGTATATAAAGCTTGATTCTTTTGAGATTGAATAGGGTAATAACGGTTATTAAACTTATCAGATTTTTCATCAAATTGTGATGGATATTCTTTAGAAATAGTAGTTCAATTAGGATTATTATTTTTATTCAAAGTCATATGTTTATATTCAGTAATTCTGGTCATAGTTTTATGCCCAGGATAGTTGATAACAGCAGTTTCTTGGTAACTTGGTTTTTTAATACTTTCAAATTCAATATTTAAACTTCTATAAGGAAGTTGACCAAATTTATAGTTCAATGCTTTATCTAATGGGCCACAATAAAAGACTGGTCCATTAAAAACTTGCTTATTATGCAAAATAACTTTCTTATCGAAGTCAAATTTAAGTTTTTTAAAACAATTGGTGTTTAACATCAGTTTTATGTTTGGATGTTTAACCATTCTTCTTATTGCTTCAGTATAACCATCTTCTGGTAAACCTTGTCACTTATCATTAGGAAAATAATTATGTTCATAACTTAAAACGATTTGTACTCTGTTAATAGTAGAAGGATCAATTTTTTCAAAAGGGATACCTCACATCTTAGCTGTATAGTTGAAAAAGACATTTTTTAGAATGTAGTCAACAAATGATTTGATTTTTTTATCATTTATTTTCTTAATATCATACAAACTAACTGTTTTTTGATTTTTAAAGGAATTTTTTAAAAAATTAATGATATAGTTTGCATTTTTTGGACAAATTATTTTAATTGATGTAAAGTTAATTGGTAATGGAAAACAAAGATCATTAACTTTTACTAAAACTTTGTTGACAAAATGGTTCAATTTTGTAAATTTACAAAAAAATTCATAAACTTCAGCATCACTAGTATGAAAAATATGAGGGCCATATTTATGAACTAAAACATTATGTCTATCTCAGTAATCATAACAATTACCACCGATAAAACTATTTTTTTCATAAATAATTATTTGATAACCTTTTTGAGCTAATTGATGAGCAAGCGTAGCGCTAGAAATACCACAGCCAACAAAAATTGCTTCTTTTTTTATGCTATTTTTGTTTTTTTTAAAATGACTAATTAAAGTTGCACTAAAACAAAAAAAACCAAATAAACATGGAAAGTAAATTATAAATAATCTTCAAATTAAAATACCATGACTAATAAACTTTTCATAATCATCAGTTAAAGTAAGCTTGCTACTTGCTCGTAAAAAAGTGTCCATCATAAACTCAATAGAGAACTCGCCACCAGGAGTAATAATTAATTTATTGGCAGTAAAAACAACATTAGTTGCATTAAAGATTGGTCAGAAACTAATTAGTGTATCAGAAGGTCTAATAAATGAAAAAGAAGTAAAAACCATTGAATAAATGATAAATTCATTGAAGAAAATGAGTATAAAGATCAAAATTGTATCTTTGTATTGTTTCATTGAATTGATGTATTCTTTTTGAATTAAAGCTTTTTCTTGATAAGCTTCTTTAATTTGTTCTTTTGTATGATAAGGTATATGTAATTTCTTTTTAACTCAGTTAAACATAGATGATAAAAAAACATGAATTCGGGTTGAGAAACATAAAAAGGTCATCAACAAACAACCAATAACATCAACTACCAAACCTAAAATTAAAAAGGTAAAAGCAATATTACCATTATCCAATTCAAAAACTTTATGAATGTTTTGCATCACAATAATAAACGATGGAATAGTGATAAGTAATTGAACTACTTGCCATTCTCAAGCATTAATGAAAATGATGGCTGAAGCTCGACCAACACTTATTCCATTAGATCGCATCCAAAATAATGTGTATGGGTCATAAACAAAGTTTGCTGGAGTAACTGCTTTTAAAAAACCTATAGTTAAAGCTAAAATAATCCATTGAGAAACAGGAATATGAATATTCATCTTTCTTATTCTGATTCAGAAAGTAATTACATTAAAAAAGAAGGAAAGAAACACATAAACAACAAGTGCAGCGAATCAGCCAATATGTGTTGGAGCAGCAAATGCATAAACAAATTGATTGAATAATTCATTAAAGTTAACTTTAATGATAGTGATAAAGGATAAAATAATTAATGCAACAGCAAGAATAAAACTTAAAGAAATAATAATTATTTTTTTTCTGCTGTAAAAAACTTTCTTTTGAGCTTGAAGTTCAAGATTATGCGATGACATAGTAAACTAAAATAATACCTATTTATTATATGAAAATATTTTTAATAACTTTGATAACAATTTGATCTATTTTATTAGGCAAACTGGTCAAGGATTCGTCATATTGTAAATGAAGTTTCTTTTGCAATGTTAAATTATCTGAAACACATTTAATAGCAAAAAAATCAGTTTGGGTTTTATAACAAATTTGAGCAATAGCCATTAGTTCCATGTCAAACCCAAGAAAAGTAGCATCAGTTAAAGCAGGAAAATGTTCATAATTAGTTTGAGTAATAATTGAATCACTAGTAGCAATACAACCACAAACTGGTTTATTGTCTTTTAAAATGTTCATTACTTTATCAACATACTTCTTATTTGCTTCGTAAAACATTTTTTCATTTGGCAAAAGGTTCTTTTTATACCCAAATGCTTCTAAATCAACATCAGCATAACCTACTTTATTGACAACAATAATGTCATTAATTTTAATGTTAGGTCGTAATGAACCGCAAGCACCAATATTAAAAATAACTCTAGGATTAAAGTTATCAATCATACTCATGGCAGCAGCAGCAGCATTTGCTTTGCCAACACCACTAAAACAAATTACTACTAAAACATTGTCGAAATTAGCAAAAAAAAATCTAATTTTGTTGTATTCAATAATCTTAGTATTAAGATTTTGCAATAATTTGCCTGTTTCTTCTCTTTCGGCAATAATAATACCAAGCATTATTTATATTTCTCCGTGTTAGCTCTTAAAACACTAGCAAAACCTTTATTTAAATTCTTGCAACATTCTTCAAGTAGCTCTTCCCGGTTAGTAATATCTGTTGGTAATCTAGCTGGTTCTAGTTTATCAGCACAATATAAAGCCTTAGCAATTTTATTATTGCTGTTGTCTTTATAAATAACATGGTTCCTTAGTGCATCTAAAATAATATTATCAGTAATCTTAAATTTAGTTTTAGCTATTTCAGCAGCAGCATGACCATGTGCACAGTGAAATGATGGAAAAATTTTTAAAAAAGATGGTGAAAATAACTTTAAATATTGTTCGTGTTCCCATGATTTAGCAATATCATGCAAAATTGCTGCAATTTGAGCACGTAAAATATCTTGTTCACTAAAAAGATTAGCATAAGCAATAGTTGTAATTGTATCTAATACTCTTAAAGTATGTTGATAACGATGTTCAGTAAGCATATCAGCAATTTTATATTGCAAATATAAATGGTTTTTCTTAATGTAATCTAAATTTTTATTACCTAAATATTTAACTGCTAATGTCTTTTTAATCGTAGCTGAATCACATGGAATATATTGATCATACACAATTTCATGTTTAGGATCTATTTGTTTAATTTTCTTATGATTTGAACGACAATGACAAACAATTATAACAAAATTGTTAAAAGTCAAATAATCTTCCCATTTTTCAATTAGTTTATATTGATCTTCGCCAACTAAATAATATAAATTAGCAATTGGATATTTGTTTTTAATATCTTCAATAATGTCTCGAGCATAAACAAGATTTTTTTTATTTTCATAAATTGAATAATTAAAAGTTTTGCCAAACAAGTTGATAAGCATATTTTTTCGATAAGAATATGGTACTAAATCACCATCTTTTTTCCATGGTGAATGTTTATCAATATTGATAATGATTTCACCATCAAAATGCAAAGCATTTATAGTGTTTAAAACAATTTTTAGATGACCAACATGAGGCGGATTAAAAGCACCACTATAAATTAAAATATTTTTAGTTTCACTAGATAGCATAATTAACAATTAATATATATGTATTTTACAATATCATTGTTTCTAAGTCAAATATCTTAGTATCAACACTTGTCAACAAATTATTTTGACTAAGATGTTTGTAAATTAACTTATCCAAAAAATTAATTAATCTTGACTTACCAGCATTTTTACTATTAACTTCAGTCAAAGGTACAACTAAGATAGATTTACAACCTAAACGGTTAGCAGCAAACACATCAATAACAAATTGGTCACCCATTAAAATAGTTTCAGATGGTTGAATGTTTAGCTTTTTAACTAATTTTTTAATTTTAAAAATTAGTGGTTTCTTAGCATTATAGATAAAACCATCTGGATTTAATTTTTCACAAAATCTTTTTACTCTATTTTTAAAGTTATTAGAAACAACATAGAATAAAATCCCATCTTCTTTAATCTTTTTTACAAAGTTAATAGCATTTTGACTAGGAAATTTAGAAAAATGTGGAGCTAAAGTGTTATCAAGATCGCAAAGAAACAAACGAATGTTGTTCATTTTAAGAAAGTGTGTATCAACCTTAGTAAAATCCTTAAAAAATAGATTGGGTCGAAAATAAATAAGTAGTTGAGTGATTTTACCTCATTGTTTTTTAACTTTACTCATTAGCTTCCTCACTGTTTTGAATAGTTGCGGTTCACAATTGTGCATCAACAATTGGAACTGAAACACTGTTAATTCTAGCATTGTGGTTTAAATAATTAATTTCACCACATGAAATATATGCTCTCTTATTATTTTTATCAAGATAAACAATAGTTGAACCATTTTTAACCGGCAATAATTTAATCACATAAGCTTTAGAATCGTGCAAGAAGAAAGTTGAAAGACTCTTACCTATATTGGTTCTATTACCTTTATTAACTTCTTCTAAAGTAATGCGTTTTAAAGCATAGTTGCTGACTATTACTAATTGAGTAACACTACTATTAATTGGAACACAACTAGCAATGCAATCATCTTCTTTTAGGTTCATAGCTTTAACACCTTTAGCAGATTTAGAAACAAATGGGATTTGATCAATTGGGTAACAATTGATATAACCCATTTTTGAACAAATACATATTTCTTTTTCATCAGTAATAGGAAAAACTGAGACTACTTTATCATCTACATCAAGCTTTGCATAAATAATTCCTGATGTTCGTTTAGTAACTAATTCTGATAAAAAGCAAACTTTAATCAGATTTTTCTTAGTACAAACAACAATTTTAGTTTTGTCGTCAACGTTTTTGTGGTCACTATTAATTGCTGCTATTAATTTAGGGTTTCCTTCGCAAGTAATAAGGTTATTAATGTGAACCCCAACATCTTTAAATTTGCAACTTTCAATTTTATGGTTAGGAACAACCATACATTGACCATTGTCCATAAATAGTAATGAACGATCACGCAAATTAGCCACATATTGTTCAACAATTAAGTCTTCTGGTTTAACAAAGTTATCTTTTGGATCATTACTAGCAAGAATCCGATTAGAAAAACTCTTCATATAACCACTAGAAGTAAAAGTAAAAATACGTTTTTTATTTTCAATTAAATCTAGTTCATCAATAGTTGCTTTGTTTATTTCATGAGATAGCTGAGTTTTTCTAGGTGCGGGGAATAATTTTTTAAATTCACGCAATTTATTTTTTAATTGTAAGTAACGAGCATCTTTATTTTTAATTAAATTTTCATAAACTAAAATTACTTCATTTAAATTAGCTAATTCTGCTCTTAATTGACTAATATCTGAATTAGTTAAACGATAAAGTTTTAAATTAACAATTGCTTCAGCTTGGTTTTGATTAAAACTATATTGGTTCATTAAGCCTTTAACAGCTGATGCTTTATCAGTTGCATGTCTAATAGTAAAGACAACATCATCAATAATGGAAATAGCTTTGATTAATGCTTCAACTATTTCTTTACGACTTTTTGCTTTATTAAAGTCATATTGTGCTGTTTTTAAAATAATTTCATCAGCATGATCAATAAATGACTGCAAGAAATTTAAAATATCAAATAAAATTGGTTTACGATTTTTAATAGCAATCATATTTAAATAATAAGCGACCTGTAATTTAGAATGCTTGTATAAGAAATTGGTAATGAAATCAAAGTTAGCTGATGTTTTAGTCTCTAAAACAATGCTAACTCCATTAGCATCTGATTCATCACGGACTTCAGTAATACCTAATGTGTCATACTTTTGGGCAAGCGTATCAATAGACTTAATGATATCGGTTTTATTTGTTTCGAAAGGAATAGACTTAATAATAATTTGCTTATTACTTACTTTTTGTAATTGGCCAGAGATAATAATTTTACCTTTGCCAGTTTTATAAGCTTCTCTAATTCCTTCTAGATCAGAAATAATCCCACCAGTAGGAAAATCTGGTCCAGGCATAATATTTAAAATTTTAGTAATAGTACAATTAGGATTATCTATCTTAGCAATAATAGCATCGGCTACTTCATTTGGATTAAATGGTGGAATATTAGTTGCATAACCAGCTGCAATACCATTAGCACCATTAATTAATAAATTGGGATAAATTGAAGGCAAAACGACTGGTTCATGTTCTGAACCATCAAAGTTCGCAATAAAATCAACTACATCCTTTTCAATGCCTTCAATAAGCATTTGTCCAAATTTGGATAAACGGCATTCAGTATAACGCATCGCTGCAGGACCATCACCATCAATTGAACCTTTATTACCATGCATATCTAACAAACAAAGATTATTTTTTCATTCTTGGCTTAAACGCACCATTGCTTCATAAATAGAACTATCACCATGTGGGTGATATTTACCAATTACTTCACCAACAGTTCTTGCTGATTTTTTATGTGGTAAAGTAGATAAAAGATTTAGTTCATGCATTGCATAAATAATTCTTCTTTGTACAGGTTTTAAACCATCTCTAACATCTGGTAAAGCACGGTCTTGAATAATGTACTTAGCATATTGTCCAAAGCAATCGGACATGATATTTTCAATGGGAATAATTATTTTCTTATTGTTACTCATAACCCTATTCTTCTAAATCAAAGGAAACATTTTCATCGATTCAAGTTTTTCTTAAAGATGCATTATCTCCCATAAATGTTGATACTCTTTTTTCAGCCATAATTGCATCTTCAATAGTCACTTGAATTAATTTTCTTGAACTTTGATCCATAGTTGTACTTTTTAATTGATCAGCATTCATTTCCCCTAGACCTTTGTATCTTTGGATTTCATAAGTTTTAAAGTTGCTAGTAATTTCTGCCAATTCTTTATCATCTCATGCATAAGCAATTTTAGATGGGTTTGATTTGTTAGTAATCTTATATAAGGGTGCTAAAGCAATGTAAACATGGCCATTTTCAATTAGTTTGCGCATGTAACGATAAAAGAAAGTTAAAAGCAAGATTCTAATGTGAGCTCCATCCACATCAGCATCTGTCATAATAATGACTTTGTTGTATTTCAAACTCTTTTCATCAAAGTCATTACTGATTCCTGCTCCTAAAGCTAAAATAATGGTAGAAATTTCTTCATTATTTAATAAATCAGATAATTTTGCTTTTTCAACATTTAAAATTTTACCTCTTAAAGGTAAAATAGCTTGATGTTTTTTATCACGAGCCAATTTAGCAGATCCACCAGCTGAATCTCCTTCGACTAAAAAAATTTCGTTTAATTCAGCTTGTTTACTTTGAGCAGGAGTTAGTTTTCCAGATAAGAATGAAGGTTTGTTTTCTTTATTACGAATCTTTTTAATATCTTCACGAGCTTTTTTAGCAGCAATTCTTGCATCCCTAGCTAATAAAACTTTATCAATAATCTTTACTGCTGCTGATTTGTTTTCCTCCAACCAGAAAGAGAATTTGCTATAACAAATTTGTTTAACAGCAGTTATTGCATCTTGAGTAAATAATTTATTTTTAGTTTGCCCTTCATATTGAACAATACTTTCAGGAACTAAAACCGAAACTACTGCTGTTAAGCCTTCTCTAACATCAGAACCGTCGAAATTTTTATCTTTATCTTTTAAGAGTTTTTGCTTTCTAGCATAATCATTAATTGCTTCAGTCAAAGCTATTTTAAAACCAGTTTCATGACTACCACCTTCATTGGTCTTAACAGAGTTAGCAAAACTAATAATATTTTCTGCATTGTTAGTGGTATATTGCAAAGCAATATCGACATCAATATGGTTAGCAGTACCATTAAAAGCAACCACAGGATGAAGCGGTGTTTTTGATTCATTAATAAATTTAACATATTCAGCTATACCTTTAGTTGCTTCATATTCCTCTTTGTTTCCAGTGTTTTCATCAATGAAAACAATCTTTAAACCTTTGAAAAGATATGTTGCTTCTTTAACACGATCTTTAATTAAAGATGCTTTTAATTGGCTATTTTTAAAAATAGTGTAATCTGGTAAGAAATGTACTTTAGTACCATGCAAAGTAGTTGTACCAATTTGTTTTAACGGTTGCTTGATAGTTCCACCATCAACATATTTAGCTTCAAAAATTTTACGTTCTTTATAAACAGTAACATTACACCATTTACTTAAAGCATTAACTACAGATGAACCAACCCCATGTAAACCGCCAGCAGATCGATAAGCCTTATCATCAAATTTACCACCAGCATGTAAAGTAGTAAAAACTGTATCAACAGTAGACAACTTAGTGGTTGAATTAATTCCAGTTGGAATTCCTCGACCATTATCTTGAATTGAAATAGAATTATCTTTATACAAAGTAATGGTAATTAAATTGGCATTGCCAGATAACACTTCATCAACTGAGTTGTCAAAAATTTCTCACACTAAATGATGTAAACCATAAACGTCAGTCGATCCAATATACATCCCTGGACGTTTTTTAACTGGATCAAGACCTTGTAAGACCTTTATATTCTCATCAGTGTATTTTTCTACCATTTGTAAGATTAGTAAAATAGTTATTTAATATATTTTATATTAAATTAGAGGCTTTGAAAGAGTTAGTGTTGTAAAACACTTTATAGCCTAATAATTTTATTGTTTAAATAATCAAAATTAGGATTTTTAGGATCTTTAAAATTAAAAACAATCTTATAAGCAATAAGTTGTTGAAATTTATCCTTCCTATTTAAATTTTTATACTTTTTATTAGTGTATTTTTGTTCACCAACAAGAGGATGACCAATAAAGTTTAAGTGGGCCCGAATTTGATGGGTTTTACCAGTGATCAATTTTACTTCTAAATTACTTAAATTATTTTTAACATCATAAGAAAGAACCTTGCATTGGGTTTGAATCGGAACAAAACTTTTGTTTTGCTTGACAGCACTAATCTTAACAATATTCTTTTTAGCATCTTTGAATCAATAAGCAGATAATAATTTGTTTTTAAATGGTAATTTACCATAGACTAAACAGTGATAATACTTATCTATCTCATGTTTTTTAATTTTGTCATTAAGAAAGTTAGCTATTTCATGATTTTTAGCAATCATGATTAAACCACTAGTGTTAGTGTCTAAACGATGTAATAAACATGGTTCAAATTGATTTTCTTTTGATGGATCTCATTGTTTAGTTGTAAACAAATAATTTTTGACTCTATTTATTAAACTATCAACATTTTTATGACTATAGTCATCAACAATAAGATGTGGTTGTTTGTTGACAACTAATAAATTGTCATCTTCATAAACGATCTTAATTGCTTTATTGACTTGTTTTCATTGATTTGGTATTGTTAATTGTTTTTCAATCTTAAATTTAATGCTAATAACATCATTCAAAGCCAAATGATAGTTAAATGGTTTTTTGATATCATTAACTTTAGCATAACCTTTTCTAATCATCTTAAAAATAAAAGACTTTTTACTTTGAGGATAAACTTTTAATAAAAAGTTATCAAGTCTTAAATTTTGATCATTTTTGCCAATTTTAATTGTTTCCATGGTTAGATCTAAAATAAAAAGCAATGATACTGGCAGTAATAGCAGCATTTAAAGAATCCACTTTTGCAACATTGATTTTTAGTAACTTGTCACATTTAACAATAATTTGTTTATTTAATCCATTACCTTCATTGCCAATTAAAAAACAGTTGCCTGTTTTAAATTTGTAGTCTGTTAAATTACTTGCTGAAAAACTATTAGAAGTAGCAAGTAATTTAAGGTGATTTTGCTTAGCAAATATGGCAAATTCTTCAAAAGTTCTAAAACTTTTAACTGGTAATTCAAAAATATAACCCATGCTGCTTCTAATGCATTCAAAATGGTAAATGCTTGGATTATTCCCAATCAAAAATAAACCTTTGATACCAAAGGCAAGACATGAACGTGCAATTGCACCTAAATTGTGGGGATTTTGTAAGTCAACTAGACCACAATAGTTGCTTTTTACATCAACAACTAATTTTTTAACTTTAGGTTTAACTATTGCTACTATTCCTTCTGGTGTTTTTAAATGTGATAATGTTTTAAAAATTTTATTTGAAACAATATAAGTGATTTGACTATAGGGTTTCAATATTTTGTACATAGTTGAATCTTTTAAAAAAGTATCAATAATAAAAATGCAAACAAAATTGTCATTTTTAAAACGTACTAAATCTTGAAAAACTCGCTTAGATTCAATTACAGCAAAATGAATTTTATCACCTTGTTTAGGAGCAAAAATAACCTTTTTAGCTCATTTAATTTTTGGGTTGCTTAAAGATTCTATTTTTTGCATAACAAATTAATTGATATTATAAATATCATAATAGTTATGTCAATGAAAAAGTTAATTGTTATAGTAGGACCTACAAGTTCAAAAAAAACCCAACTTGCTTTACAATTAGCAAGGGATTTTAACTTGCCAATAATTAATACTGATGCTTTTCAAGTTTACAAAGAACTAAATATTGGAACTAATAAACCGGATAAAAAAACCATTAAAGAGTACGACATTCAATTAATTGATCATATTTCTATATATGACGAATGAAATATTGCTGTTTTTCAAAAACAAGCTCAAAGAATTATTGATAAATATCACAAAGAAAAAAAAATACCTATTTTAGTTGGCGGTAGTAATTTATATGTTGATGCTTTAATTAAAAATTATGATTTATCTTCTTCATCAAAACGATCACATGATTATGAAGACTTATCAAATGAACAATTGCATACCTTGTTATCAAAACTTGACAAACAAGAAGCTTCAAGAATTCCAATTAATAATCGTAAACGTTTGATTAGGGCTTTACAAATCATTAAAGAAACTAATCAACCAAAAAGTAAAAAGGATAGTCAAAAGCATTCATATGCTTATGACTGCTTCATTATTTATCCAGAAATGGACAGAAAACATCTTTATGACCAAATTAACCAAAATGTAAAAGCAATGATTAATTCAGGTTGAAAAGATGAAGTAATAAAACTATTAAGCAAAGATCCTAATGTTTTTAAATTAAATGCTTTTAAAGCCATTGGTTATGGTGATGTTTATCAAGCAATTATTAATAAAAAAGAAATAAATATTGATGAAATTGCTAAAAGAACACGTCATTATGCAAAGAGACAAGTAACTTGATGTTTAAACCAATATAAAAATCTTTTTAAATACCAAAAAGATGTTAACAACACTCATTTACAACAAGAGATAAAGAAGTTTCTTCATGACTAAATCGCTTTACATCCATCTCCCTTTCTGCAAATCATTTTGTAGCTATTGTGATTTTAAAAGAGGTATGTATAAACCAAAAATTGTTGATTCTTATCTAAAACAAGTAATCAATTGTTTGAAAAAGAAATATGCAAAGAACAGTTTCAAAACTATTTATCTTGGCGGTGGTACGCCAAATTGTTTGTCTAACCAACAATTAGAGTATTTACTAAAAAATCTTAAAAATAAAATTGATAAAAACTATGAATTTACTATTGAATGTAATCCTGAGTTCATCACAAAAAAACAAGCAGAAATTTTTAAAAGAAATAATGTTAATCGGATCTCATTAGGAATTCAAACTCTTAATAAAAAAATTCTTAAGAAAGTAAATCGTCACAATCCACAAGAAATTGTAGAAAATGCACTAACAATTTTAAAAAAACAGCACCTTAATAATATTTCTTGTGATCTTATTTATGGTTTTAATAACCAAACTAAGAAAATGATTAAATATGATCTTGACTTTTTATTTAAACATACTATCAAACATATTTCATGTTATTCACTAGAAATAAAACCTCATTCTACTTTTGGTAAACAAAAATATCAAACCGATGATATTACTATTGAAAAACATCTAGAATTTATTATCAAATACTTAAAACAACATGGATACAAACGTTACGAAGTAAGTAATTGGGCTAAACAAAATAAATATCAATCTAAACACAATGTTGCTACATGATTAACTCAACCGTGAGCAGCCATTGGTTATGGTGCGTATGGATTTGAAAATGACCATTATTATTTTTACCATGGCACAAGATTAAAATGAAAACTATCAACCAAAAAACTAAGTAAAACAGAAAAATATCAGCAAGTTTTAATGATGGGATTAAGACTGCAAAAAGGACTGTATCTTAAAAACAAACTGTATTTTGAAGCTTATACCCATTTCAAAAAACAACTTGAAAGTAGCAATCTTTTTGTGAAACAGAACAACTACATTAAATGTCGCAATTTAAATCTACTTGATGAACTATTAATTAAATTTTTTTAATTGTTGATTTATCATTAGGATTTTGGCCATGTTTACGGCGATAAACATCAAAATCAATACCAAATCTAGCATATCGGTTAATACCAACTGATACTAAAGTTAGTAAAGTCGGAACAACTAAATAAACAATTAGCATAATTTGCTTTAATTCATTATTTCAATTAGTTATCCAATTATCACGCATAAAAATATAGAAAATAGCTGAAAAAACAATTGCAACAAAGAAAATACAAATAGAAAGTACGTAGATGTATATTCATTTTTTTTGAAAATGCATTTGTTTAGGAACAATGTCACGATATTCCAAAACAATAAAGAAACCAAGAACAAGAAAACTTAAAATGTTACAAATCAATGTAGGAAGAAAAATTTGCTGAAAATTTGATGCGCCATTATCAATTTTTTTGAATAAAAAATAAGTAATGGCACAACCTAAAACAACCAAAATATTAGCAATTAAAAATAAATATCATCATGGTTTTTTAGTAAGTTCACTTTTATTTTTGTTCATATCCATAGTTATGAAATTATAAACTATACAATAAAACAAAAATTTTTGTTTAGATTTATAATTTATAAAAATATGGCTGCAAAACTGATTTTACTATGTGGGCCTTCAGGCTCTGGAAAAAAAACTATTTGATCTGGAATAATCAACAGACCTAAATATAATGCGATTTTTTCTGTTTCTATGACAACAAGAAAAGCAAGAAAAGGTGAAAAACATGGTGATGATTATTTCTTTGTTACTAAAAAACAATTTGAAACTGCCATTAAGAAAAAACAATTCTTAGAACATGCTACTTACATTGATAACTACTATGGGACACCTAAAGCTTTTGTTATAGATAACTTAAAGAAAAACAAAAATGTTTTTCTTGAAATTGAAATGAATGGCGCATTACAAATAATGAAAAACTTCTCTAATAAAAAGAAAATGTTTTCCATTTTTATTTGCCCACCATCAATAACTGAATTAAGAAAACGTTTAATGAAAAGACATACTGAAAATAAAGAAGTTATTGATAAAAGAATCAAACAAGCGAAATGAGAAATCTCTAAGAAAAAAATGTTTGATTATGTCATTATTAACAAAGATGTAAAAGTATCTAGAAAACAATTAAGGGAAATACTTGATAAAGAACTAGATTAATGAATTGCATTTTTAACTACTCATTACAAGCTTTAGAAGACAAATTATTGTCTCTAAATTTAAAAAAATATAATGCTAAACAAATTTTTGAATGAATTTATAAGAAAAAAATCTTTGACTTTAAGCAAATGACTAATTTAGCTAAAAATACTAGAGAAGTATTGGATAAAAACTTTATTTTTAATTTGTTAACTATAGTTAAAGTTTCAAGTGATAAGAAAAAAGAAGCTATTAAATTTTTATTCAAACTTTATGATGGCAATTATATTGAAACTGTTGTTATGCAATTTAACTATGGTTATTCTATTTGTATTTCAACCCAAGTTGGCTGCAATATGGGTTGCAAATTTTGTGCAAGTGGGGTCAACAAAAAAATTAGAAATCTTGAACCATCTGAAATAGTTTTACAATATCTATGTGCTTGACAATATTTAAATAAAACTAAAAAGATCAATATTTCTAATATTGTGGTTATGGGAATTGGTGAACCATTTGAAAACTATAACAATTTAATTATTGCTTTAAAAACTTTTATCAATCCATTTGGCTTACAAATTGGTCAAAGACATATCACTGTTTCAACTTGTGGGTTAGTACCAAAGATTCTTCATTTTGCTAAAGATATGCCTCAAGTAAATCTAGCAATAAGTTTGCATGCTGCAAATAATAATCTACGAAGTAGTTTAATGCCAATTAATAAAGTTTACAACTTAAATGTTTTAATTGAAACTTGTAAAAAATATGTAAAGATGACTAACAGACGTCTTACTTTTGAATACATCTTACTAAAAAACATTAATGATTCACAAAAAGATGCTCTGGCATTAGTCAAACTATTAAAACCGCTACTGTGTTATGTTAACCTCATCCCTTACAATGAAACTAATTTATGCAACTACTCAAGAAGTGATAAAATAAATAATTTTTTTAATATACTAAACAAAAATAGGTTACTAGCTACCATCCGTCTTGAACGAGGCACTAAAATAGATGCTGCTTGTGGACAATTAAGAATTAAAGAATGTCAAAAAAAGAAGTTTTAAATTTTTCCATTAAGTCTCATACCTTAAAAGGTCTAAGACCTACCAATCAAGATACTGTTATCTTTGCAAAAAGCCAAGATAAAAGTCAATTAGCTATTATTGCTGATGGAATTGGCTCATTACCTAACAGTGAAAAGTGTAGTGAAATAATTTGCAAGGTTTTTGTTGATTGTTTTAAAAATAGAAATATTAATAACTACTCAAAATGGTTTAAAGAAACTCTACAAGAATGTCATTGTAAAATTGTTGAATATTCTAAACAAAATCTTAATAATCAAAACATTGGTTCTACAATTGCTGTAGCAATTGTAAAAGACGACAAATTATCTTTCTTCCACATCGGTGACACAAGAATATATTTGATAAGAGGCCATAAAGTAAAACAACTAACTCAAGACCATAATTACAAAACTTTCTTACTTAGAAAGAAAGCTAGCAATAAAGAACTTGTAGCTTCTATGTATAAATGAAAAGCTCTAACTAACTTTATTGATGTTATGAATCCAAAGATGGCCATTTTTGAAGCTAATTCTTTAACATTAAAGAAAGGTGACTTTGTTTGATTAAGTTCTGATGGTTGCTATGACTATGTAGATGGCAAGAGTTTAAAAAAGATTCTTTCTGATCCTAAAACAAGTTTAGCACAAAAAACAGCATTATTAAACTCTTTAGCTTTATCTAATGGAAGTAATGATAACTTGTCAAACATTATTATTAAGGTTTGATAGCCAACTATGGAACATGACTTTAAAAAACCTAATGGTTTAATAATTGAATCTAAATATCAAATTGATGAACCGTTTTCCAAAGGCGGAATGAGTAGTGAACTTTACTCTGGTCATCTTGTTGATAAACCTGATAAGAAAATTATCATCAAAATCATCTATAAAACTAAAGAAACTGAAAAATATTGACAACGATTTATTGATGAAACCATAACTAACAATCGTTTGGCAGGCAGAACAAACATTGTTGATACTCTTGATTCTTTCTATTCTGATAATGAAATCTATATAATTATGGATCATGTTGAAGGCAAAACCTTACGCCATTATCTTAATAACCATGGTTGTATCATTCCTCAAGTAGCAATTAAGGTTTTTAGAGAAATTTTAATTCCTATTAAAATCATGCATGATTTTAAACATCAAATTATTCACCGTGATTTAAAACCAGAAAACATTATTGTTTCAGACGACTTAACTAAAGTCACATTAATTGACTTTGGTATTTCTTCTGTTATTGATAACACTTTGAAAACAATGTCACATGATAATACTAACTTAAGCAGATGCATAACTGATGAAAAAGATGTTTGGGGAACATATTCTTATTTACTACCAGACCTAATTGACTATGACAATAATATCGAAAAAGCATTTAAAAATGGTATCACAGTAGAATTTGACTTTTTCTCCTTAGGAGTTATTTTATATGAGATGCTAATTGGCGAAAAACCATTTATTGGTGATGATAATAGCAAGATAATGACTTATCCTAAAAAATATGACATGCCACCAATCTCACAATCTAATCCACATATCCCTACAAGATTAGAAAATGTTGTTTTTCGTTGTCTAGCATGCAAGCCTGAAGATAAAAAATATCGTTTTAAAAATGCTGATGAAATTATTCATGAAATCGATGAAATCATTAAATTTTGAGGCAGACCTGAAAACAACACACCTTTAATTAAACCTTATAGACAACGTATATATAAAGGTTACCAAAACTTCAATATTGATTTTATTAAGAAAAAACAGCCAATTATTAAACAATGATACTTTTTTATTATTGTGATTTGTATAGTAGTTGTAATATCAATTAGCACAATAATTGTTTTAAAATAATCCACAGTGTTTTGTTTAATAAAGAACAAAACAATTATTAAAATATTAAATAGAAAGTAGATTAAAACCATGAAGCAAAAAATTTCTAAATATGATTGAGACTTAGAATGTCTTTTAAAAAATAAACCACTCGATTGATGAATCAAAAAGTGACAAGAATCATTAGATTATGATGTTAAGAATCAAAATCACTTTTATAAATCAAAAAAACAATTTATCCAATGACTAGATAAAAGTCTTGAACAAGACAAAATTGAAAATGTGCTTTTTAATTATGTTTCCAACCATGCTAATGAAGATACAACTAACCAAAAATGAATAGCAATTGGTCAAAAAATAAATTTTATTGCTATTAAATACAACCAGTTGCTATCAAAATTAACAAATATTATCTTAAAGAATCAAAAAACTATTCAAAAATACTTGGAAGATAAACAATTAAAGAAATATAAACGTGAGTTCTATTTAATCTTTAGACAAAAACCTCATATTCTAAAGGAAGCTTATGAAAATTTACTATCACGTTTAAGTGGAACAATTAATAATACTGGAGATATCTTTTCCACTTTAACTAATAGTGATTTGGAGTTTAGCGAACCTGTTAGTGATAATAAAAATAAGAAACATCACATTAAAAATGCTTATGACTTAATTAAAATCCTTGAAACCTCTAATGACAGAGTTCTAAGAAAGAGTGCATGAATTTGCTTTCATAAAACATACTACAAGCATCGTAATACTCTATCAAAAACTCTTTTCTATAACTTCTTGTCTGAAAATAAAAAAGACAAGATACGCAATTTTAAAGGTTATGTAGATAAATGTCTTTTTGCTGATGAAGTCAGTGAAAAAACTTTAACCAACATTTATAAAAATGTTGAATCTTTTAAAAACCTTGTTTATAAGTTCAAAAAAATTAGAAATAAACACTTGCAAACTGTATTAAAACTTAAAAATATTGAACCATGAGATTTAAGTTTCAACTATTTAACTACTAATAAAATTAGCATTGAAGAAGCAAAGAAAGATATTTTGATGGCATTAAAACCTTTAGGTGATAAGTATACAAAGATTGTTAAAAAAGCTTTTAATGAACATTGAATAAGCTTTATGCCTAAAAAAGGTAAACTCACTGGTGCATATTCTATTGGTGGAACATATGGTTTAAAGAAAATTTATATCTTAATGAACTTTGTGGGTAGTTTAAACTCAGTAAAAACCTTAGCCCATGAAATCGGTCACTCAGTTCAAAGTTATCTTTTCAATCAAAAACAAGATATTTATGCTAATGTAGCAATTTTTTATGCTGAAATTGCAAGCATTTGTAATGAAACATTATTATTTTTCTACTTACTAAAAAAATATCAAAACCAACCTAAGATTAAGAAATATTTAATTATCAATTTTATTAATGATTTCTTTGGTGCTACTACTAGACAAATTATCTTTTCAGAATTTGAATACAATACTGCTAACATGATCAACAATGACCAACCATTCACTGCTGATATGGGATTAGATATGTATTTAAAATTAATTAAGAAGTATGAAAACTTATCTCCTAGTCAAGAAAAAAACCTACAAACTTTACCATACAAATATAGCTTATCTACTATTTTTAGAATTGATCACTTTTATATGAATAGCTTATATGTTTACAAATATGCTATAGGTCAAATTGTTGGTCTTTATATTGCGTCAAGAATCTTTAAAAAAGATAAAGTTGTTTTAAAAAGATACTTTAACTTCTTAGAATCAGGTGATAGTCTAAATCCATTAGATACTATTGCTTTACTTGGTGTTGATTTAAGTAACAAAAAGATTTATGATGAAGCAAAACAAACTTTAACTAAACTAATTGAGCAATTAAAATTGTAATTAATCAATATAATAGTTTAATATGGCAATGAATAATTTTTTACAACAAGCACAACGTTTACAAAAAGAGCTTTTAAAGAAGCAAGAAGCATTTTTTAAAAAAGAATTTGCTTTTGACTATGGCAATGGTGCTATTATCATTACTATTTTAGGTTCATCAGAAATTAAAAACATCACAATAAAAAAAGAATTAATTGATCCAGAAGACCCAATCACTTTACAAGAAATGATTGCTGAAGCAATTAATTCTGCTTATCGCCAAGTTAAAGCAAAACTTGATGACATTACTTCACAAGCAATGCCATCAAGTTTTGGCAATGGATTATTTTAATTATTTTCTGTGTAAGCACTATCTAAATATTCGCTTATTTTAGTAAAATCAAATAAGTCTGCACAATCAAATCTTTGTTCATCATAATTATAAGAAACTTCAAGTTCTTTATCAGGCTCTACACCAGCATCAATATTGTTACCAGCTTGGTCTGTTAAACATGAGTATGATGAATGACAATAGCATAAACCATCAGCAGTTGTTGAATACATTACAGAACAACAACCACCACCGCTTCTCATCCCAATGATTTTATAACCATACTCTTTTAAAATACATGGTAATAAATTACCACAAGAAAAAGAACATTGTGTAGTTAAAATACCAATTTTTAAACCATCTATGTTTTCATGTGCTCATAATTCATCATTTTTATCAAAAACGCCATCCAGATTAAGATCAATAGAAATGTCTGAAGATGAGTGAGACTTATTTAAAACGTCATTCGCGTCAATATTGCACTTACTATGGTTAAGTAAACCAACTATACCCATTAAAGATCCAAGGGTTCCACCACCATTAGAAGCTAAATCCAAAACAACTTTATCCATACCTTCAGCTTTAGCTTGAATAAATTTATCCCTAACAAAAGCAAACGAATCATTAGTAATTAATTCGTTAAGCAGTTTTTCTTTTTCAACTTTTGAACCATTATTATAAAATTCATCTCATTTAGGAAAGTCTATGTGAAAATGATCAAAACCAATATAAGCAATTTTTTCATTAGGAAAAGTTTTGTAATAAAAACCATTTTTATCAGTTACATCTTCTGGTAAATCGAAAGTATCGTTTCTTTGGGCTACAACTGAATCTAATAAGCAAAAATATATGTAATTAAAAAATTGTTGTTCATCTATTAAAGGCTTAAAATCTTCATCAATAGTGGCATTCCTCATAGCTGTAAAAACACTAAACCTATTTGCATAATTTAAAGCATAAATATTTACATCTGGATAATTCACCACGGTGTGACCGCCATCATCTAATCCAGCAAATAATGCAACCATACCTTGTAAATATTTAGATTTATCTTGTGATAATAAATATTCCTTAATTTTTGGGTATTTTCATTCGAGCAAGCCATTAAGACCTAATGATACAAGATTGTTATCACCAAATAATAATTGACTTGTATAACCTCTTAAATTATCAAAAGTAAAGCATAGTTGATTGTAAACATATTCAGCAAGATCTTTTGGTCTTTGTGTTTGCATATTACCAAGTACTTCATAGTATTTATCACCATAGTAATCTAGATCACGTTCGTTTCCTTGAATATTGCCATATTGATCAAAAATATAAATATCTTGACCATTATAAGCAATGTTATAACCACGAGTACAACCAAACATATCATTTAAAAATTGCAATGGAACATAAACATCATTAAAATCATTGAAGATTTTAATTGAATAATTGTCAAGTTGGATTGATTTAATACTAGGTGGAGTATTTATTGTATCCTCTTCTTCAGTATCACAAATAAAAGTTTTAGAAGTTTTAGGAATAGCATCATGGTATTGATCAAGCGAATCTAGACCATTAGTCATAAAAGTGTTTTGTGGTCCAGTTACAAATGAAATAAACTCAGGATTATTTTTCTCATGACGATAAACATAAACATTACCATCAAAACCTAATCTTTCCATGTAAATATCTGTTTTGTAAAATTTTTTGAAGAATTGTCTAACACCAATATATGGAACATTAGGTCTAGATTCAAAAAATCGTAATGAAATAAAAGAAGAAGCTACTGCTTTTCCTTGATTAACTTCCTCATATATAGCAATATCCCTAGTTTTGTAGTCTTCAGAATACTGATGGATAGTGACACAAGAACTTAAACTTGTAATTCCACTTGCTACTAATGGTAATAATGATAAACCTAGTTTTAAACTTTTTTTCATAGTTTTTTACATTATATGAGATATGAATATTAAAAATAAAGCACCACACACATGTTTTAACTTAGTGCTGCTTTATTTCTAACCTGACACAATTCGTACCACACGTTGTGATGCACTCAAATTATAAGATAATTACTTGTGTATTTTCTTATTTAATATCGTAATTAGAGATCTAATTTTTTGTCTTTCAGTTTGAGAAGTAGTAGTTTTTAGTTTTTGTTCTAGTTGTTCTAATTTAAGTTCTCAACACAATTTATCAAATTGTTGAGCTATACCACTATAACGATTACTTTTATAAGTTTGAATATGATGTTCTTTCTTTAAATCCACAAATTTATCATATTCATCCATGATTAAACGTAAAGTTTTTTGACTAATTTTTTGGCTTTTATTTAAGTCTTGAAAAACTAATTCAAAATTCAAATGCTCTGGGTCATCTACACTAGCAAGATATTTAATAAAAGTCAAAATATCATCAATTGCTTTAACATGAGATATTTCCTTATGATGCAAGATATCATACAGTTTACTAGCTAATGAAGGAGCAAAGAAAAGTACACTTAAAATTTTATGAACACAAGATTCAAGATTCTTTAAGATTCTTTTTTCATTTTCACTTTTTACTTTAGTAGTTTCATCTCTTAGTTCTTTATAAACACTGTCATCTCTAACAGCAAAACGACTAGTAACTAATTTCTTATAAGTAACATTTAAATCTTCTGGATCTAAATTAGTGATCTTAGCAATTAGATCACGATATTTGCTTCAGTATAAACTATTACCATGCCTAGCAATTAAAGTTAAGATTTGGGTTACTAATGAAACAGTATTAGATAAATTTAGTGAAACTAAAGTATGCTGTATATAAAAAAGAAAGAAATCAATTAAATTGTTATCATTTAATAAATCTAAAACTTGTTTTTTGCCTTCATTAACCAAAATATCATTAACATCTTTATATTTAGTAGCATTTTTAACAACAAAAAGTTGATAACCACCTCTTAAAAGTTGTAGTCCAATTGATAAAGTGTTTTTTCTTCCAGCATCATCATTATCTAAACATAAGATAATATTTTTTATTGATTTAATTTGTCTTAAGATGTTTAAATGACTTGCAGTAAAAGCTGTTCCCATTAAAGCTACCGCACCATATTTAGAAGTGTTTAGTCCTGCTTCATATAAACTAATTAAATCAATATTGCCTTCTAAGATCACTAAAGTATTAATATTAGAATGATAAACTTGATCTAAATTGTAAAAAACCTCAGCCTTATGAAATAAAAAAGTCTCTCTGGAAATTAAATATTTAACTGTCTCTGTTTTATCAATGTTCCGGCCAATAAAACCAATAATAAAACCATTTTTATCTTTAATGGGAAAAATAATTCGATTAAAGAAATAATCTACTACATTTGATGTTTGTTCATTAATGTTAATTAATGAAGCTTTTAATAAATCATCAGCATTAAAGGTTTCTTCTCCTTGATTATTTTGTTCAGTAATTAAATCAAATAAAATGGTTTTAGCATTGTCTTTACCACAAAAACCAAGATTAAATTGTTTAATAGTTTCTAAAGATAATTTTCTTTCTAACAAATAATTCAAATACTTTTTATTACTTTCATTAAATAATAAGATTTGAAATAAATCATTAGCTTTATTATTCAAACTATAAAAATGAGATTGATAAGGATTGTAATTTTTAGAATTTTTATTATTAAAATAATCATCAATCTCTTTTTGGCTAAAACCTGAAGCTAGTGCTACTTCTTTTAAAGCTTCACCAAAACTAATTTTCTTAATTTTTTGAACAAAAGTGATAACATTGCCACTAGTATTACAACTAAAACACTTAAAAATTTTCTTCTTATTAGAAACAGACATAGATGGGTTTTTGTCTGGATGAAAAGGACATAGACCAAAATAGTTAGCACCCATTTTCTTTAAAGAAACATATTTACTAACAATATCAACGATATTTGTTCTTTCAATGACCTGATCAATAAAGGAAGACATACAAAAATAATTATATATATAAAAGAGTAAACAATAATTGTTTACTCTATTAATAATTAAGTCATTTAAATAATTGTTGTTACAAATTATTTATTTGCTTTATTCAAATATGCAATAATTTCACTAATTTTGATTCTTTCTTGTTTCATTGAATCACGGTTTCTGATAGTAACACAATGATCTTTATCACTATCAAAATCATAAGTAAGACAATACATAGTACCAATAGCATCTTGTCTACGGTATCTTTTGCCAATTGAACCAGTAATATCAAAAGCACAAGAAAGATTAGCTTTTAAAATTTGTTCAAAGATTTTATTAGCTTGTTTTTCTAATTTATTACTTAATGGTAAAACTGCAACTTTATATGGGCAAAGAGCATATGGTAAATGTAAAACTTCTCTTTCATCATTGCCAACTTTTTCAATGGCATATTTTTCACAAATTAGAGCATATAGTAAACGTTCTACCCCAACTGATGGTTCAATCACATATGGAATAAATCGCTTATTAGTTTTAGGGTCAAGATAAGCTAATGTCTTCTTAGAATATTTTTCATGACTTAATAAGTCAAAATCAGTTCGATTAGCTAAGCCTCATAGTTCTGATCAACCATGAGGAAAATTATATTCAATATCAATAGTTCTAGAAGAATAATGGCTTAAATCAGCTTTAGCATGTTCATGAAGTTTAATATTTGTTTTAGAAAACATTAAATGTTTATAAAGAAAGCCTTTAATTTTTTCTAATCATACTTCAAAAGACTTTTCACTATCTTTTGGATAACAAAAAAACTCAATTTCCATTTGCTCAAATTCTCTAGTTCTAAAAATGAAATTCCCTGGGGTAATTTCGTTTCTGAAGGCTTTACCAATTTGTCCAACCCCAAAAGGAACTTTTAAATGTAAACTACGTTGGATATTAACAAAGTTAATAAAAATCCCTTGTGCTGTTTCAGGGCGTAAGTATAAAACACTTTTTTTATCATTAACTACCCCTTGATAAGTTTGAAACATTAAATTAAAGTTTCTAATTTCAGTTCAAGCAAATTTTTTACATGATGGGCAAGTAATATGTTTATCTTTAATGATTTTTAACAAATCATTAAAAGAAGTCTTTTCATTAATTTTTAAATCTGGATATAAAGAGAGAATTAATTTATCCACTCTAAAGCGTTGTTTACAAGCTTTGCAGTCAATTAATGGATCAGTAAATGATGATAAGTGACCAGAAGCTTTTCAAACATCAGGATTTAATAAAATAGATGAATCTAAACCAACCATATTTCTTTGACCAGTAACAAAATAACTTCATCATAAAGCTTTAAGGTTATTTTTTAATAATACTCCAACTGGACCATAATCCCAAGCATTGGCTAAACCATTGTAAATTTCACTACAAGGAAAAACAAAACCATAATTCTTTAAATAATTAACAATTTTGTCTTGAGTAAATTTAGACATCTTTACTCCTATTTGGTTTTTTTCTACTAGACAAACTACGTTTCTTGTCAAGTGCTTCTTGAGGAAGTTTAAGTTTCTTATGGATGTAATCGATTTGTTTTTTAACAATTGTTTCAAGCAATAATAATGTTTCGACAATAAGTTCTAATTCTTTTTTGTTCTTAGTAACAATATCAATAGCTTTTTGATATTCCTGTTGAATAATTTTTTCAACTTCATGATCAATTTTTACTGCAGTATCTTCTGAATACAACTTTTGAGCAAAACTATTTTTCATTCCTACGCTTGGTACTAATTGAGTCATTCCAACTTCACTCATACCAAGCTGAGTAACCATACTTCTTACAATAGTTGAAACTTTATATAAGTCATTAGCTGCTCCAGTTGAGATAGCTTGTGGCCCATATTCAACAAATTCAGCAGCCCTACCACCTAAAGTGGTTCTAACAATTGCTAATAAATCAGTTTTTCTTTGAATAGATAATTCTTGCTTAGCAGGAGTTGAAATAGTATAACCAGCAGCAACCCCTCGAGGAATAATAGTAATTTTTTCTATTACATCTCCACCTTTACTATGTAAACCTACTAGAGCATGACCAGCTTCGTGATAAGCAATTTGTTTTCTTTCTTTATCAGTGATAATTCTTGTGTGTTTGGCTGGACCAGCAATAACTCGATCAATCGCTTCATCAATTTCGTCCATAGTAATAGCAGTTTTATTTCTTCTTACAGTTAATAAAGTTGCTTCATTAAGAACATTTTCTAGTTGTGCACCAGAAAAACCTGGTGTTCTTCTGGCAATATCAGCTAGTTCTACTTTAGTGCTTAAATTCTTATTACGAGCATGAATTTTTAAGATTGCTTCACGTTCTTTAATATCAGGTAAGTTAACTTGAATGTGTCTATCAAATCTACCTGGTCTTAAAATTGCTTCATCTAATGCTTCAAGACGGTTAGTAGCAGCCATAATTACTACACCAGTTTTAGTATTAAATCCATCCATTTCAGCAAGTAGTTGGTTGATGGTTTGATCAGCAATACCACCGCCACCACCAATAATGTCAGCACGACCCCGTTTACTTGCTACAGAATCAATTTCATCAATAAAGATTATTGATGGAGCAGCTTTTTTAGCACGGTTAAATAAATCTCTTACTCTTTTTGCTCCTACTCCTACTAACATATCTTCAAAACCAGAACCACTTACTTGAAAAAAAGGGACCTTAGCTTCTCCAGCCACTGCTTTAGCTAATAAGGTTTTTCCTGTTCCGGGTGGACCATAAAGCAAGACACCTCTAGGGGTTCTTGCTCCCATTGCTGCATACTTTTCAGGATTTTTTAAGTAATCGACAATTTCAATTAATTCATTCTTTTCTTCTTCTATTCCAGCAACATCAGAAAATTTAACACTACTTCTAACAATTTTAGCTTGGCTACGGCCTATACCAAAAATAGATTCTTCTCCTTGACCCATCATACCCATAGCTGACATTCTTGATAATCTTGATAAATATCAAGCAATGATAAGAATTCAGATTAATGAAGGTAATAAATTAAGAATGATGTATAAGATATCAACTTCTTTTTTAACTGGTCTAGCATTAGCTTGGACTTTAAAAAATCAATCTGAATCTCCATTTTCAAAACGTTGGCCATTAATATAACAACCTTTTAACTCACTTTCATCATCAAAATATAAAGTAAGTTTAAACTCAATTACTGGTCCATTCATTGTTGGAGTGATAACTTGTAATTGTTTTTCATGAGCCAAACCATCTGAGCCAATACCAAGATAATATGCTTCAACATTGTCATAGTTTTTTAGATTTACTTTATATGAAAAATTATCATTAGTACTTGGTTTTAATTCAAGGACCTGACTATTACTATCCACAGTTGCAGAAGCAACAGGAATTGATACATATTTAGGTGAACAACTTCAAACAATTAAAGCAATGATTGCAACTAGAATAAGCAAAATCATTGACAACTTAACAATAGATTTAGTCCGTTTATTCTTGGCATCAATATCGATTGTCTTATCAGGGTTGTTTTTTTCTTTTTTAGTAGTATTTAGATTTTCATTTTCCATAGTAGTCTTCCATGTTTTTACATGGTTATTATTATATATTTATTAAAGAATAAATATAAATTAGGCAAATATTGAAACCTTAACCTAATAAAAGATAGTTGTCTTGAAGCTTAGTAAACAAATACATAGCAAACCGTTTTTCTTGTTGTGGTAATAAACCTATATGTACCTCTACTTTTGAAGAATGGAAGATTTTCTTAACAATACTTTTGTTAAAACCATGTTGTAGATTTTTTAATTCATTTAAACTAACAATGACTTTGTATAAATTAACTAAACAACCATTAACTAACTTAGCTCGTTTAATGGTTTGATTAGCTAAATTGCTAAAGCAATCTTTAAGGTTTTTAGTGCCAAATTTAATTCCGCCAAAATATCTAACAATAATAATTAAACTACAACTTAATTTATTGGCCCTCATAGCTAAATAAATAGGTAATCCAGCAGTTTTATTAGGTTCACCACCATCACTATAGTAATAAGTTTCTTGATTATTACCTAGAATATAAGCATAACAAAGATGAGTAGCATCTTTGTATTTAGTTTTATATTCTTTGACTTTTTGTTTGGCTTCAGTTTCATTAGCAACTTTAAAGCCAAAACAATAAAATTTAGACTTTAAAATAGTAGTCTTAAATTCATACAAAGTTTGGAAAGTCTTAAACATCTATTTTCTTCAAGAAGCGACAATTTGAGCAGCAGTAATGTAACTTGTACCAATGACATCTTCTACTGTTGCCCCCCTTGATAAGTCATTAACTGGTGCTGCTAGACCAATTAAAACTGGTCCAAAGGCATCATAGTGACCCATTCTTTGAGCAATCTTACAACCAATGTTTCCTGCATCTATATTTGGAAACATAAAAATATTTGGTTTTTCTTTTCATGGACAAGCTTTGGCTTTTTTAGCTCTTACTCGATCATCGTAAGCGGCATCAAATTGCATTTCACCAAAAATTTCATATTGATCACTTTTAGTAATTTGAGCCATAGCTTGTTGTACTTTAGTTACTGAATCACCAACACCAGAACCACAAGTTGAATAACTTAATAAAGCACATCTTGGCTTATTAACTCCTAAAATACCTTTAGCAAATTGGCAAGCCATAACTGCCATATTCGCTAAATCTTCAGCTGTAGGGTTGATATTAATTGCACAATCACTAAATATGACTTGTTCATTTTCTTTTTCCATAATAAAAACTGATGAAACTAGTTTTGCACCAGGAGCAGTTTTTAAAATTTGTATAGCTGGTTTTAAAGTGTCTTTAGTCGTGTAATCAATTCCACATATTTCCCCATCAACTTCATTACTTTTGACAAGTAATGGACATAAGTAATTTGATTGTTTAACAAGCTCTCTAGCTTGTTCAATAGTCATACCTTTTTGTTTTCTTAATTCGTATAGTAAAGATGCATATTTATTTAAATCTATTGAATCAATAGCAATAGTTTTGAATGGGAAATTATTGGGAATGGATTGTTTAGTTTTGAAAACAAGAATTGGTTCTATTTCTTTACTAACAATTTTTACTGCTTCTTGGATATAAGCATTATCTCCTTCAGCATAAACAATTCTTGGTTTTTTATTACTTTTAATTATCATTTGTTTAAGATGTTCAATTAATTTAGACATACTGATGTTTTCCTCTAATATTTTGTTTAGTTGAATTATATAGAAATAAAAATTTTAAAAAAATTGTTTTTTACAGCACACATAAAACACAAATTTTGTAAGAAAATTTTAAATACTAAAGCGCCAAGACATATTGATTTGATTGTAAATTACATCAACCCACAAGTGATCTTTTTTTTCAAATAAATAAAATTTGGTGCAGCATGCACAAGTTACACCAAACTTTAAAAATGTTAATGATGACTTTATCCGTAAATCTAGGTGGTAACTTTAAACCGCGCCAAACTATTAATTAACTATTACACAATGCAGTTTACAATTATCATTTATTGTATGTAAACCTTGACAATGTTCAAATCTACAATTGCTAAATAAACAATGTATTCCAACCGCAACATTTGTAAAGTTAATGTGTGAAAATACACATTCTATACAAGTAGTTATTGGCAAAAATATAGCGGTCAAATTGCAGTTAACAAAACTACACTTATCAAACTTTGTATTGGCTAATGATGCTCTTGCAAAATTACAATTATGAAAATAAACTTCTTTGAAATCACAAGAATCAAACTTAGAATCTTGGAAATTTACATTTTTGAAATAAACCATATCTGGTAAATCACCTTTTTCTAATACTAGAACCAAAATCAATTGATAAACCTTTTAAAACAAGCTTAATAAAGTCAACATTGTTAAGTTCTTTATTTTCAACTATACATTTTGTTTCCTTAAAATCAAGGGCTAATGGTGGTCTTTCTTCGTCATAAATATTGTATGAAATACTTGAAAAGAAATTAATATCACCATAAAATAAATCTATATGTCTCATAACTAATTTTCCTTCATATTACTTATATTTTAAAGCACTATCTCAAAGTATACACAATAAATATTAACTTAATTTTGTAAAGTTAATAAATCAATACTTACCATGTTTATTTTCTTTGATTATTTAGATGATAAATAACATAAAGATTGTGAAGAATGCAAAAATTTATACAATTAATTCAAGACGAAAATGAAGTTATAAAGATGTGTAAAAATATTCGTAAAATTTATAATGAAATAGTTAAATAGATAGTTTTTGCTAAAAAAATAAATCCGATATAACGCAAAATTAATCGCTACCATTTACCCTATAATATTATCCAATTATTATGAAGTTAATTAATGCCATTTTCCCAGGTACTTTTGATCCCATTCATAAAGGGCACTTAGATATTATTAAAAGAACCAGTAAATTGTTTAACAAAATCTATATAGTTGTTTCTATAAACATCTATAAAAAGGATGCTGCAAAATTAGAAAAACGCTATCAAGATGTTGCTAAACAAGTCAAAAAACTAAAACTTAAAAATGTTTTTGTTATTAAAAATACTGGTTTAGTAGTAAATATTGCTAAAAAGTATGATTGTAAAGTAATTATTAGAGCAATTAGAAATGCTAAAGATGCTTTGGAAGAAATAAATATCGCTAAAGTTAATAATTATCTTGCAAAGCATCTAGAAACTATATTAGTATTGCCTAAGCAAGAACTTATTAATCTTTCTTCAACAAGTATTAGGTTCTTAAGAGATACTAAAAAACGTTTTATTAAGAAATAGTTATGCCAGAATATCCTGAAATTCATACACTTATTTCTACTTTAAACAAACAATGTTTGTTTAACAATAAAATAGTTAACATCAAATATCTTGATGATAAGGTCTTAAAAAATTGTAATCAAGAACAATTTAATCAGTTTTTAATTAACCATTGTTTTACAAAAATTTCACAATTAGGTAAATACATTATTTTCCATTTAGATCGTGATAAATATTTAGTTGCTCATATGCGAATGGAAGGAAAACTATTCTTTGTCAAAAGTAATGAACCAGCAACTAAATTTAGTATGTTAGAAATTTATTTCGCTAACAAACATAAACTTATTTATGAAGATTTTAGAAAGTTTGGTTCATTTACTATTTATCAAAATAAAGACGAATATTTACAATCTAAAGAAATCAGCAAATTAGGTTTAGAATTAAATGATCCAAAACTAACTGCTGATTATTTATTAAAACGATATAAAAATAGAAATATTGCTATTAAAACATGTTTACTTGATCAAACTATTTTTACTGGTTTAGGGAACATTTATGCTGATGAAGTATTATTTGCATGTAGAATTAACCCTTTAACAAAAGCTAAACAAATTACTTATAAACAATGCCAAAATATTCTTAAACAAGCAAGAATGATTGTTCAAAAAGCCATTAAAGCTCATGGAACTACTGTTTTTAGTTATAAATTTGCTCCTAACCACTCAGGAAGTTATCAAAAATACTTACAAGCTTATGGTCGAAAAAACCAACCATGCTTACGTTGTAAAACATTAATGAAGAAAATTAAACTTAATGGACGGGGAACAACCTTTTGCCCTAAATGTCAAAAGTAAAAACTATTGTTCACTTCATTGCAATTGTGAAACATTTTTAGGATTTTTGTTCATTTTATCACTAACAATTGTTCCAGAATTAACTTTTATTACCCTTGTGGCAAGATCAGTAAAAATATGGTTGTGAGTAATCATAATAATAGTGGTATGAAACTTCTTATTAATATCAACAAATAATTGTAAGATTTGTTTGGCCATAGGTTCATCCACTGCTCCAGTGGGTTCGTCAGCAAAGATGATTGCTGGATTTTTAGCTAAACTTCTGGCAATTGCTACTCTTTGTTGTTGCCCTCCAGATAGTTCAAAAGGAAATTTATCAGCATTTTCATAGATACAAACAGTTTTTAATAAACTGTCAATATCATTTCTTTTTTTAACATCAGATTGTAATTGTCAACCAATTTCAACATTTTCTCTAACAGTTAAATTTGGCAATAAACCATATTGTTGGAAGATATAGCCAATATTTTCTTTTCTAAATTTAGTTAATTGATCATCAGATTTAGCTAATAAATTTTGCTTATTAACAATAATATTTCCATAAGTTGGACTATCCATACCAGAAATTAAATTTAATAAAGTGGTTTTACCTGAACCTGATGGACCTAAAATAATCACAAATTCACCAGGTTTAATCTTTAGATTAACATTTTTTAAAACTTTAGTTGCTAATCACTTATTGTAATAGTATTTAGTAACATTTTGTAATTCAATAATGTATTCTGATGAACTAGATTTTTTTATTTGTTCAGGATTAATTTTAGTTTTTCTGACCGCATTATCAAGGCGTTTAACTAATTTAGCATGAATAGATTCTCTACTAGCATTAACTATTTGTTGATGTAATACTAAACTATTTTCAAGATCATTTTTATTTTTAACTAAGTATTCATTTAGTTTTTTTTGTTTTTTATAGTAAGGAGTTGCATTTAATCCTCTATTAGAATCAAATGCTCCAGATTTAATGTTTTCTAAGACTTCTTTATTAAAAAGCAAAACATTATAATTTTGTTCATTTTTAATTAATTTATTCAAATTTGTCATTGAGGGATCAACAATAAATTGACCATTTTCTAAAGCAGTAATAATATTAAATAGTTCTTGAGCAGTTAATTTATTGTGTTTATTGGATGCACAATTATGATCAAAAATTAATTGAACATTAATTTTAGCAATTTTGCTTTTTATACGTAAAACTTGCTTAACTTGATTATTAATTAATTTTAATAATTTTTTCTTTTTGTTAAATATTGCTAGATTAGTGATACTTTCACATTCTTTATAAAAAGTGTTAAAGCTTTGCAAGAAGTGTTGTTCATCCACTAAAGAATCTTGCAATAAAGTAAGTTTCTTAACTAAAGCTATCATTTTTTTCTTTTTTAATGAATCAGGAATTTTAGATAGATCAGTTAAATCACTTGGAGTGGATAAAAACTCTTGAGATTGCTTGGCAATACCAACAAGTGATTTACTAATTAATCCAATGCTATTATTAACATTAATTTTGTTATTATTTTTAATATTGTTCATAATCATTTATCCTTATTATTCAATTTTTAAATTGTCAACAAGTCTTTCCTTTCTTAATACAACATATCCATAAACATATGAGCAAACAAATGTTAAAGAAATGGCTCCAAATGAAGCTATATAGTGTCATCATGCGGGAATAGAATAAACTAAGAGATTGGTTGTTTGAATAATTACTGCATTATATGCTAAACATATTCCATAGGCTATTGGCATAGCTAGCAATAGACCAATAGCAATTACTGGAATATAGATAGATAGGAAATTTGATGCATTTTGTCGGTTGTTATAACCTAAAGCTTTAAGCATCATCGCTTTCTTCTTACTGTCATCAATAATTAAATTAGAAATCAAGATAATAATAACAATTGCAATTGGAATGATAGTTGCTAAGATAGCATTAGTAATAGTATTAAAAGTAGTAATCAGATTATCATAAACTTGATCTAAAGCATGACTATCAATAGCACCATTAATTGAAGTAACTACAGTTGTTGGACCATAAACACTAACAAGTTTATCAATAAATTGGTTAATCTTTTGATCTCTTTCATCAGCAGTAAATTGTTGAGAAGAAGAAGCTTCAGATAAAACCATATCTTTGGCTAAATCATAAATTTCTGAATCATTTAGTCCAGATAAAAAATTAGCAAGAGCTAAATTATTATTTTGCTTTAGAATCTCAGCAAATTTGTTAGATTCAGAAGTGGAACTAAATGTTGATATTCCAGGATACATCCCAGTATAAGAATACAAAGACAATACATTGGTATTTGGTTTACCTTCTATTTGAGTAGTAAAGACACCATTAAAGCCAATAGGAACATTACAATTAGTAATAGCTCTAAGAGATTTTTGGACATCTTCATATAGTTCTGCTTGCATACTATTTTTGTCTTTGTTAAAACGATATATTGTGTATTTATCATCTTTTTCATCTCTTGCTAAGTCTAAAAGTGCTGGTAAATTTTCTTCAGAACCATAATCAGGAGCTTCTTTACCCCATGACTCTGGTGCACCATTTTCATCAATTTTTTCAGTCCAAATAACATATTTATGCGTTTTGTTTCATGATTTACCATCAGGTAAACCTAATAATTTATTTGCTATATATTGAGAAGTATAAAATTTTTCATTGGCTGTTCCTTTGGTAATACCAACAATTCTAAATTTAGCAAAATTATCGTTTGGTTGTTGTTGGATTTGTTTTTCAAAACGGTCAACAGTATTAGTAATATTAACTTCTATTGTATTACCTACATGTAAGTTATACTTATGGGCAACAAAGGAATTAATAATTAATGGTCAGCCATTTGTTTGATTTTGAATAGTTTTATCAACAAGTAAATGTTTTAAATCATTATTGTTCCCATCAAGCAAAGAAACATATTGACTATTATCATTAAGACCAACAATACTTATTTCTTTATTAGAGTCAAAATGGTAATTAGAATCCATTTGGCCAATCTTAGCATTGATATATGTATAAGTTTCATCATGTTTAGTATTAGCATCTCAATTTAAAGGAATTGTTCCACCATAATTAATTGGATATTCTAATTTACATAATTCAGGATCTGAATACATGGTCAAAAGTAATTGTAAAAATTCATGGTTGAAACCTAATCGTGCTGTTTCATATTCGAATGCATTTTTAATTTCAGTTTCATTTTTGTAATATTTAATATTACTTGTAATCAAACCGGTAATATCTTTATTTAAAGCATATTTTACTTGTTGATCATTATTAGTTGTGTTTGTAAATGGATAAATATATTTTGAATAAGCATTTATGTGTGATAAGACGTCATAATAATTTGTTCCATCATATTCCCAGCTAGTCACATCATCTTCTTGACCAGAAACATAATCTTTTGATAATATAGGCAAGTATCATTTTTCACCAGGTTTAGCAGCAGCAATTTTTTCCCCTGCCTTTTGAATAACAGCATCAAAAGAAGATTGTGCTAGATTACGATTATTTGTTGGCATTAAAGCTAAAGCAATTTCTCATGAATTTGCAAACATTTTTCCACCAAATATCCCTAAATCCATCCCAACATCATAATCTAAAATGGTTTGTGAAGAAAAACGATCTTTTAAATAAAATAAGTCTTGATTTTGACCCTCTGAATCACCAAAAGTAATAAAGAAAAAGTTTGGTCTATCATATTTTTTTAATAAATTTTGATATAAATCTTTTGGATCTTGTGAAAAGTTAATTTCTTTTTCTGTTAGTTTTGTACTAGAATTTTTTTCATTTTTATCACCATAAACCATTAGTTTTCTTTTCTTTGAATAACTGTTAATCATAGTTAAACCTGGAAGGTTGTAAGGTTTTATCATTTGGGCTGGAGTTTGATCAATTGATGGAATGGTAGTATTAAAAATATAGTTTTTAGGGTCTGCCTTACCAAAACCTGTTTCATTATCATCACTAATCCAATCGTATGAATCATAATTACCACCTGAAGAAGTTGGGGTAGCTAATTGTATTGCATAGTTATATGAATATAAACTACTATCTGCTAAATGTGATTCATTTAACTTATTAAATGTTGAAATGGCAAAAGTTAGTGAACTCATAGCAATTGTAGAAACTAATGTTAAAACAGCTAAACGTCATATAGAACTAAAAGCTAAGGATGCTCTAAATCTAGTTAAAATATCAAAGCGTTTAAATGGTTGTTTAACTAATTGACTAATTGCATTAGTTTTATATTCACTACCACTAGTAATCAAATTTTTTGCATTATTTTTTAATAAATTGAAAGTAACAAAAAATGATATCAAACTAAAACAGATGAATGGAATAATAATACAAGCTAATAATGAAAATAAATTGAAACTTAAAATTGGTGTAGGCAGTGTTCAATAAGTAGAAAAAATATTAATCGTTGTTATTTGCGAGAACAATGAAAAAAAGTAAGCAATAGCTCCACCAAAAATAGCTGGCAAAAGAGCAAACGGAAGCAATGAGCAAGCAATGGCTCATTTGCTAAATCCATTAGCTCTCATGATCCCAACATTAACTCTATTCTTGTCAATATACTTTTTGATAACAATAAAGCATATTAACAAACCAATAATAATTGATAATGTACACAAAACAAGTGTAATTGTATTAATGGTTTTAATAAAGTCATTAACAAAAGCGATTCTCATTCCACTTGGAGTCAAGACGTTGTTCTTGTCATCATTAAAATAAGTAGAATTAAGCTCTTGTGGATAAATCATATTAGTTTTACTTCAATCATTAATTTCATCAATGATTTGCGCTGCTCTTTTATCACTTACATTGGGTTTAAATTTGCCAAGTAAAAACTGTTCAATAGGTGAATTAACAAATGATAAACCAATGCTTTGATAACCTAAAGTATTTAGATAAATAAGACATTCATTTGTGGCATTTGGTGAAGGACGAGTTAATTCAACAATTGGATACATAAAGTCTGCAGAAATACCACAACCTCAAATAATTAAGTTGTAACCACCACAAGCAATTAAATAATCTTCGCTTATTCCTTTTCATTCATCAGCTGTAATATCAATAGATTTTGATATTGAACCATTAGTTGGAATTTTATATGATTGTTTGGTAACATTACCAGGATTTTTTCAAAATAAAAATTCATCATATGTTAATCAATTGAATCAATCTAAAATGGTTTGTTGATTAATTGCAGAATGATTGGTTGCTTTATATCATTCATTAAATGGTTGAAAAGATGTAAACATTTCATTGGAAATGACTTTTTTACCAATAGCATTTAGATGTTGTGGATTTACAATCGATAAAAATGAAGTATAGTTGGCAATGGTACATGTACTTGGAAGTAGTGCTATTGTCCAATTAAAAACAACTGTTCCATTAGCACTAAAATTAATTGTTTCATCTGAATAGTCTTTTTTATACTCTTTATATTTTCCATAAATACCATTTGGTTGGTAAAAAAGATCAAAATAATCATCTTGACTAGTATTAATTGCAGCTAAATTATTAATCAATTCAACATTTTTTGCAGAAGATGAAAATTGACCAGCTGACATTCTTTTGAAACGAATATGCATAATTTGTGAATATAGATATTTGGCATCATCTGACCATTCATCAAAATCATCATATAAAGGTGTTTTTAAAACGTCTTGAAAATTGCTTGGAACAACAAGTTTATCACCGTTTGATTTTGTTTCAATTGCAGTGCCTGGAATTAATATAGAACCACTTTGGTTATAAAAAATAATTTCTGAATTATATGGAGCTCATTGATCTTGATCTAATAGTTCATAACCTGTATGATGATCTTTATCTTCAAAAAGAACAACCTTATCAATTGTACTTTTTGGATTAGCTTCAATAATTTTGTAAAAGATTTTTTCAGGTGTAGCAGTAACATTTAAGGAATTAAATTGTTGATAATCTAATTCATCACTATATTTATTTTTTAATAAATCTTGTAATGGTGAAATTTCCATTCTAGAGATTTGTGAGAAAATGGTTTTTTGTTGTTTAGATATTTCTTGAATAATTTTTTCATAATCATAGTAGAATGGAGTAGTTTGTAGGTTAATTAAATCACTCAATTTATTAGTTTTTCAAATGGTTTTTTCTTTGGTGGAGTTAATTGAATCAATATATTCATTTCAAAGATTAGTAAAGTACTGAGCAAATTCAGAAGTTGTATCACCACTATCAGTTAAAACTACTTTAAATGATGTAACACTTTTATCACTTTTTTGGGCATAATATTGATACAAACCAGTTGAATCGTAAGGCGATAAGTCAATATCATACCATCTTGTCACAGTAGTTTGACCATCAACCGCCGTTTCACAATAAAAATTGCCAAGGCCAAAATAGTTGGTTAGTGAAGTGGTATTACCTTTAGGATTTAAAACACGACTATTACCATTTTGGTCATTTCACTGACCAAAAATTAAAACATTAACATTATCACTTGGTTTACTAATATCTTCTTGGTAAGAATAAGTTTGAGTTGCTTGGTCTTTATATACACCTGAAAATTTAGGTGAAAAAGCTGGAGAACCAATATTGTATAGTTCGTTTGAAGTAAAACTATGTAAATTACTTTGATTGGCAATGTTATTAAATGATGTAGTAATATTAGTAGTCATATTGTTGACTAAACAAAATATTCCTAAAGTGAGAAACACCAAGATGGTAAGAGTAAATAATGCAATTTTATTTTTTTTGCATGAAAGTAAGGTGTTTTTAAATAGATGTTTCGACATACCAAAAACAATATAAACTCTACATATTATATAAATAATAACATTATTTGTATGTTGTTCATTTGATAACCATTAGGTTTTATTAAGTTCTTTTTTTAAGGTCAGAAAGTTTTTCTTTAGCTTGTTGTTCTGATAAAGCAAACAATTGTTTAGCACGTTCCGGTGCTTTTTTCAATAGTTGGGCATATCTCGCTTCGCCTTTTAAGAAGTCTTGGTAGTTTGCTTTAGGATCGGCAGAATCTACTGTTACTTTCTTAGTTAGTGGGTTATATCTAAATAATTGTCAATAACCGCATTCAACCGCTTTCTTCATTTCATTTTGTGATTTTGACATATTAATACCATGGTTAATACATGGAGCATAAGCAATCACAATACTTACTCCATTGTATGCTTCTGCTTCAGTAAGAGCATTAATGCATTGTTGTTGGTTAGCACCCATAGAGACTTGAGCTACATAAACATCTTTGTAGCTCATAGCAATTTCTGCTAAGTTTTTCTTTCTTGTTGGTTTACCAGAAGCAGCAAATTTAGCTACTGCACCTATTGGTGAAGACTTAGAAGCTTGACCACCAGTATTTGAATAAACTTCTGTATCAAGGACAAAAATATTAACATTTTCACCAGAAGCCAAAACATGGTCCAAGCCACCAAAGCCAATATCATAAGCTCAACCATCACCACCAAAAATTCATACTGATTTCTTAGTTAATGTATCAATATTAGTTAAAATTTGTTGCATGCATGTACAATTATGTTCACATAATGCTGGTTGATGTTGACAAGCCTCTTTCAATGCAGGAAGATATTTCTTTAATTCTTTTTCATTATCTAGGTTGTTTAAAACATTGTTAATGGCTTGCTTAGTTTGTTCTTTAGCTTTTGGATCAGCAACAACTTTTTTCATCAAGTTAATTACATTAAGACGACGTTGTTTTAAACCTAAAGCCATTCCAAAACCAAATTCAGCATTATCTTCAAATAATGAGTTAGCTCATGATGGACCATGACCATTTTCGTCCATACAATAAGGAACAGTTGGTGAAGAACCACCTCAAATGGATGAACACCCTGTAGCATTAGCAACTACCATTTTATCACCAAATAATTGGGTAATAACTTTAATATATGGAGTTTCACCACAACCAGCACAAGCTCCAGAAAATTCAAGGTATGGTTGATAAAATTGAAGACCTTTAACTGTTTCTTTCTTAAAGTTAGTTGGAATGTTCTTTAAGGTTTGGAAATATTGTCAATTGTTATCTTGTTGTTCAACAACTTTAGCAATTGGAGTCATTGTTAATGGTTTGTTTTCACTATCTTTTAAAGGACAAACATTAGCACAACTTGCACATCCAGTACAGTCTTTAGCACTGACTTGAATAGTATATTTAGCCCCAGCAACACCTATAGAATCTTTAGACTTAAAGCCTTTTGGTGCATTCTTCAATTCATCAGCACTAACTACTTTAGCTCTAATAGCAGCATGTGGACAAACAAAGGAACATTGACCACATTGAATACACTTTTCTGGATTTCATTCAGGGACTGTATTACCAATAGTTCTCTTTTCATATTGAGTTGTACCAGTTGGGAATGATCCATCTGGACTAAATCTACTTACTGGTAATTTTCTTCCATTGTGATGATCAATATAATCACAGAAATCACTATAGAATTGACTAGTCTTCTTTAGTGATTTGTGAGTAATAGTTTTAGTTTTAGCTAAAACATTCATATCAACTTCTTGCAAGTATTTAGTTGCAGCATCAATTGCCGCCATGTTAGCAGCAACAACCGCATCGCCTTTACGTGAGTAAAGTTTAATAACTGAATCTTTCATAGCTTTTTCAACTACTTTGTAATCAATGATGTTAGCAATCTTAAAGAAACATGATTGCATAATAACATTGATCCGGTTACCTAAACCAGCATTTGCTGCTACTTTATAAGCATCAATAACATATAGTTTAGATTTAGTTTGAATTAATTTACGTTTAAATTCAGTAGGTAAATATTTAGCTACCTCATCTTTATCATAAATACTATTTAGTAAAACAGTTCCATGATCACATAAACCTTCAAGAGTATCATATTTATTCACATAAGTAAAGTTATGAATACCAATAAAGTTAGGATGTTTTAAATAATATGGACTTCTGATTTGACTATCAGACATTCTTAAGTGGCTAATAGTTAAACCACCAGATTTCTTAGAATCATATTCAAAGTAACCTTGAACATATTTCTTAGTTAAAGAACCAATAATCTTAATTGAGGATTTATTAGCCGAAATAGTACCATCAGATCCTAACCCTCAGAATTTACATTCAACATAGTTGTGGTGTAAATCAAAGTTTCTTTTTGGTCTTTTTAATGACGTATGAGTTACATCATCAACAATTCCAATGGTAAATCGTTTTTTACCATCTCTAAGTTTCATGTTATCAAAAATACTTACAACATCGGTTGGGTCAAAGTCTTTTGAACCCAAACCATAACGACCAGAAATAACTTTAATTTTTGTTTTACCTTCAATATTCAAAGCTGTTACTACATCTTCATATAGTGGTTCACCAACTGAACCAGATTCTTTTGTACGGTCCAGAACACAAATTTTCTTAACAGTTTTAGGTAAAGCTTCTACAAATGGTTTACTAAAGAATGGACGATATAAGTGAACTTTCAATACTCCATATTTCTTTCCACTTTTTAATAAAGTTTCAAGAGTTTCACAAACAGCATCAGCACCAGAACCCATTAAAACTACTACATGAGTAGCATCATTAGCACCAAAGTATTCATATGGTGCATATTTTCTTCCAGTATGGTTAGCAAGTTCATCCATAGTTTCTTTAACATAGCCATAAACTTTATCATAAAGAGCATTATTAGCTTCACGTGATTGGAAATATGTATCATCATTTTGAGTTGAACCAGTTAATTTGGGATGTTCAGGGTTGTGAGCTTTCTTCTTGAAAGCTATTACCTTATCCATTGGTACCATTTTTTTAATCACATCATATGAAATTTCTTCAATTTTATTAATTTCATGACTAGTTCTAAAACCATCAAAGAAATGTAAGAATGGTAATGATGCTTTTAGAGCTGAAACATGTGCTACTAAAGCCATATCCATAGCTTCTTGAACATTATTACTAGCTAACATGCAAAAACCTGTTTGTCTACAAGCCATAACGTCTTGATGATCACCAAAGATACATAGTGATTGAGCAGCTAGTGATCTAGCACTAACATGGAAAACTATTGGTAAACATTCTCCGGCAATTTTATACATATTAGGGATCATCAATAATAAACCTTGACTAGCAGTATAAGTAGTAGTTAAAGCTCCTGTGCAAGCAGCACCATGCACAGCACCAGCAGCACCACCTTCTGATTGCATTTCTACTACTTTAACAGTGTTACCAAAGATATTTTTAGTGTCTTTAGCTGCTCATTCATCACACAATTCAGCCATTGGTGTTGAAGGAGTGATAGGAAAGATGCAAGCTACATCGCTTAGTGCATAACCTATATAAGCAGCAGCATTATTACCATCTAATGAAATATATTTTTTATTATCCATATTGCTTTAAACCTTTCTTTATGTTGCAATAGATTAAATATAACTTTCTTAAAATATAAACTATATTTTAATGATTGACACAAAAATCAATACTTTACCATTTATTTTGTTAACATACATAAAAAATAATGGAAAGAATCAAAGGCAAACATACAATTAATTTTGGATCTAAATCCAAGACAAATTAAAAGTAAATTATTGTTTTTTCTCTCACAATTGCTATATAATATGACAAATACAAAAAAATTTAAGGAGAAAAATTATGGCTAGTATTACAGAAACAAAACTTAGTCCTAGTGATGAATTAGCTGAAGTTATTGGTGGTGGTAAAGTTACTCGTCCACAAGCTGTAAAGAAATTTTGAGCTTATGTTAAGAAAAACAAACTACAAGACACTAAGAACAAAAGAATGATTAATGCTGATGCAACACTAAAACCATTATTTGGTGGTAAAAAACAAATTAGTATGTTTGACGTTGGCAAAATCATGTCAAAACACTTAGAAGAATAATCATTGTTTCTTCTATATAAAAAAGTGGAGAGAAAAACTCCACTTTTTTATTTTTCATAGTAATAAAATAGTTAAAAACTTTGAAAGCTAAAATTGAGGAGAATAAAGATAATTTTATCTTTAAATATCTAGTTTATATTAGAGTTAAGGAATTTAAGACTAATAAAGAAGTTATCATTAATACTCAGAGAATTTTATACACTAAAGAGATAGATAAGAAATCATCACTAATTATGATGAATAGTGGTTATAAAGTTAGAACTAATTTGCCTATTGATAATTTGTGACAAGAAAAGTTGTGTAAACAAGTGGTTATGGAAGGGAAGAGATAAGTAATTGGTATATGTCATATTAATATAGTTGACATAACTATATTAATATGAATAAATTACTCATTTTTATTGTATAAATATGTATTAAACAAAAACATAAGACTATGTTAAAAAAAGTTGTTGTTTGAGATTTGATGGGGGGGGTTGTAATTCACTACGACTTGCTTTACAAAAATCTAATTTAAAAAAATATTTTAAAGTTTATACATTTGATATTGTAAAAAAATCAAATGGTTTTAAAAATATAGTTTTTGATTTATCTGCTGATAATATTGTTAAAAAATTAAATAAAAAAATAGATGCTAATGAAATTAAGAGACCTGATATTTTAATATCAAGTAGTTTGTGTCAATCATTTAGTTTAGCCATGAGATCAATTTCAACTTTAAGAGACAAAGGTGGTAATTATTTTTCTGGTAATCCTCACCACTTTTGAAATCATGATACAAAAAAAGTTGAAGTTTGGCCAAATGATAATATTAAATGAAATGGTTTTTCAGGAAATTCATATCCAAATGGACGAAAGTCAGTTCCAAAATTTGTTGGTGAGCTTGGCGAAAGATGTATACAAAATATAATTAAAATTTTATGCTATTTTAAACCAAAAAATTATTATATTGAAAATCCTGCAAACTCATTAATTTGAAAATATATTAAATATAATTTAGGTTTTATTTCTGGAATTGAAAATGTAGCACATTATTCAGCATATAATGAAAATTTTTCACGAAAACCTACTTGCTTTTTATCAAATATTAAGCTAAATTTAAAAAAAATCAAAAATGGACAAATGTCCATAAAGAAAGTAAATAGTAACCAATACAACTTAATTTTGTCTGGTGCTTGTAAAAACAAAAAATTGGATGAATTAAAGAGATTAAATACTGAAAAAAAATTATCAAAAATACTTTGTAAGAAAATTAGTGTTTCTATAAAATACAAACGCAATGCAATGGAACGTAGTCATATACCACCAGAACTAATATTAGATATCCTAGCAAAATTCCTAAAAAATAAAAATAGTGCTGTTGACTATAAATCATTTAAATATGAGTTAACTAATTGAACTAGCAAACCATCTATTAATACTATGCTAGATGGGGTTTCTATATAACATTTATGCCAAACTCATTAGATAACACTACTGAGTACTCTTTTGTTTTATTAACATTGTTTTTTAAAACAGGCAGAAATAATGAAAGTTGCTGTGATGTAATTCTGCTTGTTGATAAATATAATTGAATACATGATTACAAAATAAAATGAAGACAGTTATCATTGACTGAATTTACAACTGCTTCACATTTTAATAAGATCAATAATAGTTTTAGGTTTAAATTTAGAGAAAAAATCTTAAGAGCATCTGGTTTAGAAAATATCCCAAATCCTAATTCAAGAATTAAAAAAACTTATGTAAATTTATCTCTTGATCAAATTCAAAAAGTAAATAGTCTTTTTGATAGGGAGTGAAGGAGCCAATCATTTAGTAATATAGATTATGTTATTACAGGTTCAAATGCTGCAGGTCAGGGAATTCATAACAAATCAAGTTTTTATTTAAAACAAGATAATAGTCAAAAATTTAATATAGGATTTTTATTTCAATCTCTAAGATTAACATTTAATAAGAATGAATTGCAATCAAATGAATTTGAACAAATCTGAAAAAATTATATGAATAATTCATGAACTTTTACACAATATAAATTTGATGAATGATTAAATAATAATCATGAACTTAAAAAGGATTTTTTATTTTTTAATCGAGACCTAAAAGAAGAGGAACATAAAAAGAAAATTAAAGAAATCAAAAACAGATATTGTCCTCAAAAGGAAAAATATGAGGTTGTTTATAACACAATTTGAAAATATAGACAAAATTTGCTCAATGATATTAATAAAAACAAGAAAAAATTTGTAATAGATTTTTGAAATAAACAATTCACAGATAATTTTATTAAATTGATTGAGTTTGCTCATATTAAGCCTGTAAGTAAAATTAAAGATGAATGCATATCTCAAAAATTTAATAAAGATATTCTGCGACAAATAAAAGATAAAAATAACATATTGCCATTAAACCCTGATACTCACACACTATTTGACAAAAAAGAAATTTGTTGAAATTCAAGTGGTGACTTATTTTTCATACATGACAATACAAATAATGTTGAAATTCTAGATGATCTTAAAAAAATTCCAAGTGAAACACTATTTAAAATCAAGAAATATTTAGATTGGTATTTGATTAATATATGCCATAAGTCATAATTTGTTATTATTTAGCTCATTTAAACTTATTTGATATTTTTATTATTTTATCATACACTTGTTTATGTAGCCCTTAAAACACCTAAAATTTTGCAAAAATTTTAATCTTATTAATTTTATTGCTTTAGCATTAGTTGGCAATAAAAATTTTCAATTTTTTGTTGTAAAATCACAAGCGTATATGAGACCAATAATAAGTTATAAAGAATTATTATCAATGGCAAAAGAGCAAAAAGCATGAATTATTTTGTGTTTATTCGTAGAAATCATCTTTCAATAGAACATATTTGAATAGGAAGGAGAAATATATTATATAATGTATATGAGAAATAAACAAGAAGTCAAAAGCCCAAATAAATATAGGGGGGTTTTTATGTATAAGGTAACAAAATGTAAACCATGAGTAAAAGACTTGCAAAAACACTGTGATGCTATGGAAAAAGCAGGTTGGGTCCTTATCAGCCATTCCTCAAATTCTGCAACAGCGGGTTTTACATTCATTTGATATAAGAAATAATTTTAATTTAATATACCTCATAGCTGCTTTACTTTAGTCCAAATCTATACTAATATACAAATATGAGCACTAAATGCAAAATCGAAGATGCTAAAAAAATAAGAACTTAATCAATGATGAGATTAAATTAAGCAAGATTAAAACTAAAAGCGGTCCTAGTAATGGGGGGAGAAAACCTAGTAGCACCAATAAGATTACTTTATCTAAACTCTCTGATAAAGTTAACAATCTAAAAGAGTAAATTTAATTAACTATAATTATCTGCGGAAAGGAATCTAAATTATGAAGATAATAGAAGTAGCAACTAAAATTTTAGAAAAAATCAATGGACTAGTTAATTCTATTGATTTAAATGAAATTTTAAATCCAAAAGAACGAGTTATAATTCGAACAACATCTGAAATTATTCAAAATTTATCAACAGCGTATAAAGATTTAATTGTATCTCATAAAGCATAATCAAAATATTTAATGCTAAATTACAAACATAGATGTATCTTAACCAGATACATTTTTTTGTTTATATATAGTATTCATAATATCTCCATCAAATATATTCTCAACACATTCTATGTGTGCTTTTGGTATTACTAATATGAATTGATTACTCATAGTAAGTCAAAATAATAAGAAATTGGGACAGAAATGAAAAAATAAGCTAAAACTACCCTGTAAATGGGATAAAACTTAACAAATTGATTGCTAATTGGTTTATAAAGTTTTAGTTCAGTTATTAATCTTACTCAATGAGCTTTTGTCAATATATGATATAAATAAAAGACATAGTTTTATTTATAAGAAGAATAAACATGAAGAAAATTATCGATATTTTAGCAAAGTACGATGTAAATAAAAATGTTTGTCAATTATATGGTGACTACATTGCTAAACTAAATGTTAAAAAGCCTAGTTTTTTTGATAAAAACAAAAAACTGGTTTTAGTTACTGCTACAAGTCCTACCCCACAAGGTGAAGGTAAGACTACTGTTGCTATTAATTTGACTGACGCTTTAAACAAGTTAGGTAAAAAAGCTTGTACTGTTTTAAGAGAACCATCTATTGGACCATGTTTTGGAACTAAAGGTGGAGCGGCTGGAGCTGGAAAAGCCAAAGTTTTGCCTGAAGAAGCTATTAATATGCATTTTACTGGTGATATTCATGCTCTTACTACTGCTAATAACTTAATTTGTGCAGTAATAGATAACCATATCTTCCAAGGTAACTATTTTAAAATTAATCCTAATAAAATCAAAATCAAACGGGTTATAGATATGAATGATCGTAGTTTGAGAGATATTACCATAAGGATTAATGAAAATATCTCTTATCAAACATCTTTTGATATTACTGCTGCTTGTGAATTAATGAGTATTTTCTGTTTATCAAAATCAAAAGATGATTTTATTAACAGAGTTAATAGTATGGTAGTAGCTTTTGATAAAAAAGATAAACCTATTACTGTTAAGCAATTTAATATTACTAATGCAATTGTAGATATTATGAAAGACTGCTTTATGCCTAATGCAGTCCAAACATTAGAAGGAAACTTAGCAATTGTCTCTGGTGGACCATTTGCTAATATTTCTATTGGTGTTAGTTCTGTCTTTGGACTAAATGTTGCTTCACAAGTAGCTGACTATATCATTACTGAAGCTGGGTTTGGTTCAGAACTAGGTCTAGAAAAATTTATTGATATTGTGATGCAAGAAAATGACTTGCCTTTGAAATGCATTGTGCTTGTTTCTACAATTAAGTCATTAGTCTTCCAAGGCAATGGAGATATTACCAAAGGAATTGTAAATCTTCAGCAACATATTGATAACTTAAAAAACTACAAAATTCCATTTGTAGTTGCTATTAATAAGTTTGATGATGACAAGAAACAAGATTTACAATTTGTTCAAGATTATTTAAAAAAGAATAACATTATTTATTGTCTAAATACTGGTTATGCTGATGGTGCTAAAGGTGGAATCGATTTAGCAAAAATTGTCGTTAGATTTGCTAACAAATCTATTGCTAAACCACAATTCATTTATCAAACAAAAGAGTCAGTTAAAACTAAAGTAACTAAAATTGTTAACAAAGTTTATGGCATGGATCAAATCATTTGGTCAAATGAAGCACAAAGTGCTTTAACTGAACAACTAGACAACCTCAACTTCTATATTTGTCTTTCCAAAGACCCTAAGAAAATTTATACTGACTTAAATCAAGATGGAAAACCTTGTGTCAAGATCCAAAAAATCCAAGTCGATTATGGAGCTAAACTAATTGTTGTTTTATGTAATAAAGTCTTTCGCATGCCAGGCTTAGGAACTAACCCTCGTGCCCAAAATTGAAAGTAGAAAATGGTTTTAAAAAGAAATGTTAAATATATTGCGGCAGTGTCAGGTGGTCCTGACTCTATTGCTTTATTACATAAATATCGTAAATATATTGCAATAGTTTGCCATGTAAACTATTGCAAACGCATTGATAGCAATCATGACACTAAAATTGTTAGTGATTATTGCAAACAATACCATATCCCTCTAAAAATTTTAGTAGTAAAGAAATCGGTTTATGATAGCAGTGATATTAGTAACTTTCAAGCTCTAGCAAGAAAGATTAGATATGACTTCTTTGAAAAAGTGGGAAAAAAATACAATATTAACAATGTTCTAGTAGCTCACCACTTTGATGATTTTCTTGAAACTGCCATTATGCAAGAAAATCGTAAATCATTAAATTTTTTTTATGGAATCAAACCAATAAATTACTACAAAACTCTTACTATTTATCGTCCATTAATCAAATTTACTAAGAAACAAATTATTTCTTATTGTCATCATAAAAACTTAATATATGCTATTGACTCCACTAATGCACAACCAATGTATGAAAGAAACTGTGTTAGAAAAAAAATGCAAAAACATAGTTTCCTATGAAAATACTTTAAATTTTTAAAAATTAGATGCCATAACATCAAAGCATATAGCAAAGAAAAAAAAGCTTATAGAGCTTTTAAAGCATGACAAAAAAATAATTACAGTCTAGTAGTTTTTAAGAATTTTTCTAATAAAATTCAAGACCAAATCCTTTATTTATTGTTTAAACAAAATAATACAAATAGAATCAACATAAATAAGATAAATGGTCTTAAAACTTATATACTTTCTTCAAAGGCCAAAAGTGGATTTAGACTTTCTAATTCTATGATATTTACTAAGAAAAATAAGTGCTTAATCTTAGTAAAGAAGACAAACCATGAAACAAAAAAATAATAATTCAACATTAGCAGTCAACCAAATCTTGAAAGATTTTAACTTTAAAATTTGAAAAAAAGCATCATCTATTGCTTTTATTACTACTCCACAAATTGAAAGAATTGGTACTATTTTTGTGGTAAATAAAATTAATGATTATCACAGAAACAACGTTTTTGTTTTTGATCACATTGAAAAACAATATATTAACTCTTTATCAAAAGAAAAAAAAGTAGAATTCTTTAATAACTTGAAAACTGTTAAACCAGCTTTAATTATTTTAACTTCAAGCTTTTTGTGAAGTGATATTAACAAATTTGTTAAAAATTGTCGTGGGATAGATACCACCATTGTCCATGCTCAATTTGATGCTGAAGGAATTTATTCTGTTTTAGCTCCATATTTATCTAATGCTTTTGCTTCTAGATCTGAAGTACACGGAACATTAGTAAATATCTTTGGGGTTGGAGTTTTGCTAATTGGTCGTTCTGGAATTGGTAAATCAGAAGCAGCAATTGACTTAGTAAAAAAAGGTCACTTATTTGTGGCTGATGATGCAATAAGAATCCATGCTATGGGAAATAGTTTGTATGGCGAACCAACTCAAATAAGTAAAAACTTTGTTGCTATTAAAGGTGTAGGAATATTAAATGTTGCTCAAATGTTTGGTTATGAAAAAGTTATCCCATATTCTAAGATTGACATTGTTATGGAAATGTACAATGATATGAATATCATTGATAGAACTTTTAACTATTTAAAGCGACCAACTTTTAAAGAATATGAAAAAATTAAATTAAGAAAGTACAACTTATCAATTATTACTGGGCTAAGAGCTGCAGATATTATTGAAACAGCTGTAGTTGACTACAAACTAAAATGTCAAAATATTGATCCAAAAAAAGATTATGTAGTTAATTTTAGAAAAACCATTTTTGATAATTTTAAAAAATAATTTATGCAAAACATTGAATGAACTAAAGAAATTGCGATCGCTTTTAGAATTGGCGATTTAGAAATTAGATGATATGGGATATTTATCATGTTGGGTTTTTTATTTGCCATTATTTTAAGTGTTGTCAAAATGAAATGAAGATATAAGATTAGTGAAGACCCTTTTTATTATTTCATTTTTTTAGGGGTACCGTTAGCTATCATTGGAGCAAGATTTTGATCTTGTTGTATTGGTAACACACCTTGATTTGAAATTTTCAATATTAGAAAAGGTGGATTAGCTGTTGAAGGTGGAGTAATGGCAGTTGTTCTTGCTGCTGGTATTTTTATGCCTTTAATCTTATGTAATCCCAAGTATCATGTCAGAGATTGTTTTGGACCAACACCAGTAGTTGCTAAATGCAGTATGTGACTTTATTTTGATGCTGTTGTTCCAACAATTTTACTAGGACAATTCATCGGTAGATGAGGCAACTACTTTAATGGTGAAGTCTATGGTAAAATTGTTGATGATAATGAAGCTTTATACCAATTCTTAGATAAATTCTTACCATACATGAATATTAATGGGCATTACCATTTACCATTGTTTTTAATTGAAGGAGTAATTAACTTAACCGGTTTTTTTATTGTATATTTGGGTCTAGAATTTATTAAAACTAGAAAAGCTGGTGATTTATCTTTCTTTTATTTCATTTGATATGGAATAGTTAGATTATGTCTTGAACCATTAAGAGAAGAACAATTTACTTATTCACTTACTTATTACATTTCTGGTGTTTGAGTTGCTATTGGTGTTTTATTAATTGTTTTCAATCACTGCTTTAGTAGTAAATGAAGAGAAATTAAAATTTGAGAAACTGTTAAAGCAAAAAGATTGATTAAACGACCAATTGACCAAAGAATGTATTTTGCTGGAATGTAATTATGAGTTTAGAAGTTGAAGTTGTAGCAGATGCATATAAATTTGATGTTGTCATTGTTGGTGGGAGTCTATCAGGCATGCTAGCTGCTATTTATCTAAAAAACAAAGGCATTAAATGTGCTTTTTTAGAAAAAGGTCTTCCTGGTGGTAGCTTAAGAAATATTAATAATATTAAAAATTTTATGAATATAACATCAATTAATGGTTCAACATTATGTGATCAAATTTTTAATCATGCCATTAAAGAAGTTAAAACCCCTTATTTCTTTGCTGATATTCAAACTATTAAACAACAACCTAATGAAAAGTTTTACTTATACCATGGTACTAAAGTGTGAGAAGCAAAAATTATTATTTTTGCTTGCAAACCTGAAATAACAACTATTCAATTTTTAAATAACTTAAAAGTAACAAATAATAAATTTATCGTTAATCAAAATAATGAAACCAGTTTAAAAAACATTTATGCCATTGGTCCAGCAGTAGGTTGCGACTTACCAGATCAACAAATGCAATCTGCAAATAAAGTTGTTGATGTGATTAGTCAACTAATAAAATAACTATGAAAAGATCTAAAACTACTTTCTCACAAGAAATTAAAAAAGAAATTGTTAGTTTAACTTTTAATACACATTGTATGAAAGCACTTTTATCATCTTTTTTGACTAATAAATTAATTTTTTTCTTATCAAAAACAAAAAGTTGTTGACAGGTCTCTTCTCCATTTAAATACATCATAGATTTTATTGAAAAAATCTTTCATGAACTATATGACGTGCAAACTAGACGATTTGTTAGAAACAAAACAAGCTATTTAGAAATTTATGGCAACTATAACCAAATCAAAAGCGATTTGTGTTTATATTCACAAAGTGAATTAAACACTAAACTACTTAATTTACATTGTTGTAAAAGAGCTTATGTAGCTGGAGCTTTCTTATCAGGCGGAAGTATTAGTGATCTTAGCCAAAAAAAATATTGGTATCACTTAGAAATGAGAAGTGAAAACTATAAATATTTATTGTTTATTCAAAGTATTTTAGTAAAAAACTTTAACCTTTATGTAGTTTTGTATCGACGTAACTTACAATACATTCTTTACATTAAAAAAGCTAGTCAAATCTCAGATTTCTTAAAACTAGTTAATGCTACTGAATGTTTACTTAAATTCGAAGATTTAAAAATCTCTAGAGATTTTAATATGCAAATAACTAGATTAAATAACTTAGATATCTCTAACATTAAAAAGACTACCATTTCTAGTCAAAAACAAATTGCAAAGATTAATAAAATTAAGAAAACTCCATCTTATAAAAGACAAAACCATAATTTTAAACTATATTGTCAATTACGACTAGAACATCCAGGTGCTTCTTTACAAGAAATCAAAAAAATATTGGCTAAAAAATATAAAATTAATATTGCAAGGACAAGCTTGCAACATTATGTTAATAAGATTAACAAAATTTACAAGGAAACACAATAATGAAATACAAATTTAAACCTAGTGGTGTTTGTGCTACCTTAATGGAAGCAGAAATAGAAAATGATGTTATTAAATCTTTCAAAACAACTGGAGGATGTCATGGTAATAGTCAAGGCATTTGTGCGTTAATAAAGGGTCAAAGAGTAGATGACGTAATTAAAACTTTAAAAGGTATTGATTGCCATGGCAAAGGTACCAGTTGTCCTGATCAAATTGCAATCTTTTTACAAAAGATTAAAAATAAAGAAATTTAACTATGTATCTAATAGGACAAGCACGTGATATTCACCAATTAATTAAAAAAAACCAAAAAACTAAAATTGTTTTAGGCGGGTATGTTACTAAAAGCAATTATGCTATTAAAGCATGATCAGATGGTGATTTAGTCCTACATGCAATTAGCAATTGCATCCTTGGTGCAATTGCTAAAGGTGATATTGGTATGTATTTTCCAGATACTAGTATAAAAAATCATAAGCTCAATTCAAAAAAGATTTTATCTTTTTGTTTAGATTTATTAAAAAAGAAAAAATACCAAATTATTAATCTTGATTTAACTATTTTGTGCGACAAAATTATGATTAATCCTCTTCGCGAGCAAATTAAAAAATCATTAATTAATTTATTAGCAAAAAACAATAAGAAAATTCAAATTAATGTTAAGGCAACACGTTTTGAACAAAATTTAAAAGTGATTGAATGTGATGCAATAACTTTATTACAAAAATTAATGTAAATTAATTTTTGATAAGGTTTTACCAACAAAGTCTTTAATGACTATGGCTGGAGTAACATTCTTTGCAACATCATCTTTATTAATTAAAATAAGATTCTTGCCATTAAAGTAATCAACAAGTCCTGCGGCTGGATAAACAATTAGACTTGTTCCAGCAATTATTAAAGTATCACAAGTACTAATAGCTTTTATTGCATTGGTGATAGTATCATTATCAAGTTGTTCATTGTACAAAACTACTTGTGGTTTAATGATTCCACCACAAGAACATCTAGGGATTTGTTTCATATCTTTATATTTAATAATGTCATGGATAGAATAAGCCTTGTTACAATTCACGCAATAGTTTTTGTGAATAGTACCATGTAGTTCATAAACAGTTTTACTACCAGCAAGTTGATGCAAACCATCAATATTTTGGGTGATAACAGCTTTAACTTTACCAATCTTTTCTCATTTAGCTAATTGGTAATGAGCACTATTAGGTTTGATTGATAAATCAACCATTTTAGAAAAATAGTATTCATAAAACTTATCTGGATGGTCAAAAAAGAAGCTGTGCGAAAGAATAACTTCAGGTGGAATATCAGATTTTTGATTATATAAACCAGATTGTGATCTAAAATCTGGAATCCCACTTTCTGTACTAACTCCTGCTCCACCAAAGAAAACAATAGATTTAGAATTTTGTAAAATTCGTTCAAGTTGCTTTATTTTACTATCCATATTTTTATTTACAATAAATCCTATGTATTTTTATATACAAAAAACAAAAATAATATGTTTTTTGTAACAAAAATGTTTTTTTAACTACTTAAATAGTGGAGAGTTTTGTCTATGGCATATTATGTCCACGAATTAAAAGACCCTGAAATGTTTGGTAATCATTACCATATTTTTAGAGCTATGGAAGGAATTATTGATATCAGAAATGATTATTGATATACAAAATTTTATCTATATTCAAGTGGTTATTTTAACCTCCCATTAAATAGCATATTAGCAACATATATTCTTCCTTATCAAGAAATTGAAGGAATTCCTTTTAACTTGTGTGTTGACCAAGATAGGCTAAAACATTTTGAGGCAACTAACTACTTAGATTGTCATATATATGAAGCATCTCATGCAATAAATGTAGCTAATAATCCACTTCTAAAATCACTTTTAAATAATGCACAAATCAGATGACAAATCAATTTTGAAATTGATCCAACTCCTTTATCACATGTTCAACACGATATTACTCAAGAAGACTTAGATAGTTTAATCAATGAGACAAGTAAAATGTCTCATTCATTTGATATGTACTACACCAACAACTATCGATTTGATGATAAACATTCTAAATGAAATATCACTAACCGATATGAATTACAATTGGATGGTACAGTTAAAAAACATGACAATCTTATATCTGCTATTGTTAATGATTATTCAAAAAATAAATTGCCTATTACTTTATTGGCAACACTAAAAAGCAATAAGCAATTTCAAATCATCGACATTAAAATAAAGTTTGTTTACAAAGTCATTGGTGATGAAGACAATGAAAAAACATTTGAGTTTAATTCTTATGCAACCGAAAAAGATTCATATGAAGCAAATGTTTATTTTGATATTAAAACCCTTTATGACCACACAAATAAAAAAGTTAATAATGCTATCGATGGCATTAAAGGTTTTTATATACCTAAATTTTCTTCTGGATATTATCAAATTAACTTTAATCTCTATCAAGATTTTAACATAGCTAGTTGTGTTTTAATTAATCCATTTAGTTTTGATGTAAATAATGATTTTCCTAAAGTTTTAGTCACACCAATAGAAATAAAAAGTTTGGAAGGGTATACATTCAAAAAGTTTTAATATGGTAAAAGTTAATAAAAAAGTAATGACATTTTGCTGTGCACTTTTAGCTGTTTTAGTGGCTGGAAGCACAATTACCGCTAATTTAATAACTAATGGTGAACAAAAAAATGACGTAATAAGAAAAAATATTTTAAATAGAGATAATAATTACCATCATTATTCTTTAACAAATGTATTACAAAATAACTTTAAGTTAAATGATTTAGTTCAAACTATTGCACAAGATAATTTTTATACATATGTTATTAGTGAAGAAAAGTTTGTAAATAACTTTAAAGAAATGGTTAGATCAACTTTAAAAAGTTTGTCTACTTTTTCGTCAAACTACTTATCTTATGTCATTGAATGCAATTATAAAATAGTTGAACCTTTAAAAATAAATGTTGATCTAGTTTGATATTTACCATCAAATAAAGCTAAATATTTTGACCAATTTGCTATTGAACTACAAGGTAATTAAATTAGATATTTTCTTAAAGATAGTTTCTAGTTCATGAACATTGTATTGTTTGCTGTCATTTAAGTAATATCTAACAGTGTAAATAACATCATTATTGTTGTGATAAACACTAATAATTTCTGCTTTAACAACATTTTCAATACCTTGTAATTTTTTCATAAAAATATCAATACTTAATGATGAATTTTTTAAGGTTGAAAAATTGATGTCTTTCGATAATTCTTGATATGGAGAAAGTGATTTGATTTGGAAAACAAATTTTTCTGTTGAAAAAATATCACTTAAATTAACTGACATTGCATAAACATTATTTTGTTGAAGATCATAATGTTTTAACATCGATTTAGTTATCTTCCCAATATAACCAATAGTCTTTTCATTGTACACAACTGATAAAGCTTCATTAGGATAAAAGAAAATAGTTGATACTTGTTGATATTTGAAAGTTACATTAAGTTTTTTGCCTATTTCATTTAAAACTGCTTTTAAATATAAAACATTATTAGCAATTTTACTATTTGACAATGGATCAATAGTTATTGAACCACAACATAATGCACTTAAATTTAACTGACTCTTTTCTTGATCATAAATTTGTTGAAGTTCATAAATTGGTACTAATTTATGTTTTAAGGAAGCATTATATTTGTAAACATTTAATAATCCAGGTAATAGATTGTTACGCATACATTGTCTATTACTATTACTTGTTTGAATTAAATATGGTTTTTTCAGATTAAATAAATTAAATTGTTTCAAAACTTCTTGGTTAACTAAGTTATATGTTTTAACTTCATTAAAATAGTTATTCAACATAGTTTGGTGAATCAATTGTTTTGTTTCATATGTATGATTACTAGCTAATGGTAAAAGATGATCATTAATTGCTACTGGTTCAAGGGAATCAATATCAATAATTTTTAAGATTTCTTCAACTATATCTTGATGTTGAGTAATATCTAATCTTCATTGTGGGCATAAAACTCTTCTACGGTTAACACTAAAGCCTAATTTCTTTAAAGCTTTTTGAATTACTTTGAATGAGATTTTATTGCTAACAAATTCATTGAAGAGTTTATTATTAAAAACAATTGGTTTAATCTGCCAATTAACAGTGCAGTTAATGCTTTGGTCAATAGGTCTACCTAATTTTTGACGAATTAATTTGATTGTTAATAAAACAAAGAAGTTACTAATTGGCTTTGAAGCAGTTTTAGCTGATAAAGTTTGCAAATTAAGACGTAAGGCTGTTTTTCTAATGTTGTCATGATTAAAATTAGCAATTTCAATAATAATTCTTTTAGTTTCTCTGGTAATCTTTGTTTTTTGTGAGTTAATAACAGCTGCTAAAGTAACAATTTCATTGTTATTAACTACAACAATATCATTTTCATCTAATGAATAAGTTTTGCCATCTAGGGCAACAAATTGATCACCTTTTTTAGCTAATTTCACTTCTAATTGACCAGCAATGGTTGCAGCATCATAAACATTTGTTTGACAACCACTAATTAAACTAATATAGGCAAGTTGGTCAAGTAGTTTGTTTACTGGTTTGATATTATGATTCATTAAAATAGTTTTGATATTTCAATTAGATGGTTCAAGCATTTGTGGTTTGATGTCATAAGTTAATAAAGAAAATGCACTAGCAATATTCATTGGTAATAAATTGTTAATTTTTGGTTTCTTACCAAAAATTTTATTGAAATTGTATTTCTTTAATTTTAGATTTAACTTACCTGCAATTTCTTTGCAGAAAATAAAGTAATTATTTAAATCATTTCTATTGGCTGGGATAGAAATATCATAGATTTCATCATCAAAGTTAAGATATTTTCTTCAATTTCTATCACCAAGAATTGCCTTATCAAATAAAACAATATGATGTTGTTCAGTGCTGGGCATAAATTGTGAATATGGGGTTAATTCACTATAACTGCATAACATTCCTTCAGACATCACGCCACGTAATTCTTGATATTTAATAACTGTACCATCAAAAAGTTTGGCATTTTCTAAACAAACAATTGCATATTTGTCTGGTTGAACATTAAGTCCACCACAAACAATAGTTTTAGTAGTGGTTTCATCAATTTGTACTTTACAAACATTAAGTTTATTAGCATTGGGATGTTTTGTAACATTTAAAATCTTACCAATAACTAAATTTTCATTTTCAGGATGAATAATGATTTGTTCTAGCTCCATTCCAAGATCGCTGATAGCTTTAATAAATGTTTGTTTATCAACTGTAGCAAAGCTAGGAATAATTTCACAAATTAGTTTCTTAGAAAACAACATCTTATTTACCTCCTTTTTTAATTTGTTCAATTAATCTAAAGTCATTATTGTATAAATCTCTAACATTTTTAAGACCATATTTAAGCATAGCAATCCGTTCAATGCCTAAGCCTGCCGCAATACCAGTTTTAAAAGAAGTAATCTTAGCAGCATCAAAAACATTTTTGTGTAGCATTCCTGCGCCTAATATTTCAATTCAACCTGAATGCTTGCAAACTTCACAGCCTTTACCATGGCAATTACAACATGAAATGTCAACTTCAAATGAAGGTTCAGTAAATGGGAAGAATGATAAACGATATCTTGTTTTAATTTCTTTATTAAAAATGTATTTTAATAATTCATCAATAATTGATTTCAAATGGTTGATAGTTAAACCTTTTTTAATTCAAACAATATCAATTTGGTTAAATTGATGACTATGGGTCATGTCATCATCATCGTTTCGATAAACATATCCATAACTAAGAACTTTAATTTCTTTATTTTGGTTGTGAATAGCTTTTGCAGTAATAGCAGTGCAGTGAGTACGAAGTAATAAGTTTTTATTAATATAGAAAGTATCCTTAGGATCTCTTACTGGATGGGTCTCATTAATATTTAACCAATTCATGTTTTCGTCAACAGTAACTATTTCACTATCTTCAATTATTTCAAAGTTAAGTTTTTTAAAATAAGAAATAATATCATTAGTTACAATTGAAATAAGATTTGGTGTACCTTTTGATAAATTAAATGTATCAACATTTAAGTTGTAGTCAACAATATTTTCTTTTTTATTTGCTTCTTCTTCAAGTTCATTCTTTTTTTGATGGAATAAACCTTCTAAAGTAGTTTTTAGTTGGTTAACTTGCTTACCAAACTCTCTTTTTTCTTCATTGGATAAAGATTTGATATTCTCATATAAAGGTTGGATATGTTTTGCATAAAAAATATTCTTATTTTCAATAAGATTTGACATCTTAGTTTGTTCAGCTAGTAGCATTTTAAATTTATTGATTATTTCTTCTTGATTGATCATTGTTGTTTCCTAAAAAAATAAAAGCACATCTATCTGCAACAACCAATTACGGTGGTACCACGTTGCTTCACAATAAATGCGCTCTTGTTTCCTATAAAATTTTAAACATTAAGTGAATAGTTAGATTAAAGTTATTGTCTTGCACTATCACAACTCGCTAGCACTTTAATTTGCCTAACCACGTCTTAACTCAATAAATTATACATGTGTCGCAATAGAACAAATAAATTTTTTATCTATTGAATAAGTTTTAACATTGAAGTCTAGTGTATTAATTTTATTAGGAACAAAACATTTGGTTCTCAACATTTTATAAATCGCTTCTTTTCTTGTTCATAGTTTTAATAACTTAATTTTTGAGTAATTAGAATGATATTTCTTCTTTTCTTCTTTGGTGATGATTCTTTTTCACATTTGGGTATTTAATAAAGGATTATTAATTTGCTCAAGATCAATACCAAGAGGTTTTTTGCTTATAGCAACAATAACATTGTTTTGACAATGACTAGCTGAAAGAAAAACGCCAGGATATGTTCAATGGTTAGTAGTATATTTAAGCTTATCTATATTAAACTTGCTTTTTAAATTTTGTGACAAAGCAAGAATAAACAATGTCTTGAGTAATTTATGAACATTGTGAGTTTTTTTGCCTTTAGTAAATAAAATATCAACCATTATCAAAATATTCTAACAAATCAATTATATTTTGGACTTCAAATAATAATGTAATGACTAAAAGTATGTTTACACACTTATTTCAAGTATAATCTCTAACAAATATAAAGAAAGTAGTTATGATAACTCACCTGATTTCAAATAGGAATGGGTAACAAGCTTGAGATACTAATTAAATATTAAAAGCATGACAAAGCATAATTACTTAAGTAGTTATGTTTTTTTCTTTATATTGAAAAAATAAAAATATAAAAAAGGATGAAATTTTGGAAAAATATTTAATAAACAAACAAATAAGAGACCCACAAGTTTTAGTGGTTGATGAAAATGGAACTAAACTTGGGG
>JAFSMC010000004.1 GCA_017448105.1 bacterium
CATCAAATAGGAACTATGATGCTTACTTATGATATAGCTAATTGTGCAGTGAATGGTTATATTGTTAAAACAAATAACCTATATTTCAATAGAACTTATTTAAGTAGGAAGGAGTAATATATAATATATGCAAGATATGAGTAAGAATGGCAAATTACTTAAATACGAAGTAATAAACACCAAAAAAGATAAAAAACTTATTGGTGAAGTTTTTGATTTTAAAAAAGTTAAAGCTAAAGGCGGTCCTGGTGGTGATGGTGGAAGAAAACCAGGTAGCACCAATAAGATTACTTTAGCTAAATTAGCCGAACAAATGGCAGATTTGACAAAAACAGTTAAAGATGGATTTGCTGAACAAACTAAATTTAACAAGCAGCAGTTAGAATTTAATAAGTCTATTCATGAAGATTTAAATAGAGTAATTAAACTAAATAATCTAAAGCATTAGTAATACTTAAATAAAAAATAAAAGAAGTGTATCCTAACTGGATACATTTTCATTTATTAGCACATACTATTCATAATATCTTCATTTAATATATTCTTAATATATTCTATGGGTGTTTTAGGTATTACTGCTATGAATTAGGGTAATACAGATATTTTAATAGGTATTACTCTTAAATATTTGGGTATTACTTATAGTGAGACAAAATGGTAAGAAATTGGGACAAAAACAGAAAAATAAGCTAAAAACTACCACATAGATGGGACAAAACTTAGCAAATTGATTGCTTAATTGGTTTCTATAAAGTTTTTAGTTTGGTTGTTTAGTTCGTAGAGAAGTTTATTTAAATCATTCTGATAATTCATCATCTGGTGGATCATTGATTGAATGTGTTTTGTTTGAACTATCTAAATCAAACATTCCACACTTATTATCGTTAGTTTCTTTCTTATTAGAAAGAAGTCATTTAAACATTCTAGTCTTAATATCTAATTGGACAAATCTCTTATATAAGGCAATAAGATTAGTATATAGAGCAGCATTGGCATTTGCTTTCTTTAGTAGACAATTTATCTTAGCTGGAGTTGAAGAACTATAACCAATGATAGTAGCATAGTCAGTAAGAGTTATCTTTCTTCATTTCCTATTGGTTTTATAGTTTCAGCCATATTTACTTTCAGTATCTTTTTTAACAAGAACATAAAGTTCTTGTGCTTGGAATTTCTTATTGTATCAATGAGATTTGATAAAGTGTTGCAATTTAGCTAATTGCTTGGCACAAATAAATAACTTTGTTTTAACTATTATTTCATCTCGTTTAGTTAAATCATTATTCTCATAAGCTATTTTTAATAGCTTATCTTGTTTTTTAATAAGCTTTCAGAAATAGTCATCAACTTCACTATATTTAACTTGCTTCTCAATGGATTTGACTATCCTATTGAGAAGTTGGTATTTATTTTGACTGTTTTCTGTATTTTGGTATAAATACATCCTAATTAAAAAGCTCCTTGCTTAAAGTTTTTTAAGATTTATGTATTTATTCAAAACTTATATGGTATAATATACTTAAGTTCCGGTTAGCAATAACAATAAACATCTTCACTTCTGTGGAGATTTTTTATTTATTGCACCAAATTGAATAAATAAGAAATCTTTTTTTGCTTCTTAACTAATTAGTTCCGATTAGCGTCAAAGCTCAAGGCGCCTATTTATCGTATTTTCTTCCAATTCCTGCGACCACTGCCATGATGGTGATAAAAAATGATTTAATCGTGAAGATACATATGATTTTGAAAAAGTATATGATGGTCGTAATAATTATGTCGGTTCACTTTTACTTTGTAAAGCTATACCGATAGACAATGAATTAGTGCATTACATCAGCATTGGTAAGTTGTTAACAAAAGACTTTAAATATGGTTTACTTTGCCGTGATGAACTAAATTATTTGAATAAACCAGAAATTCATCAAAAAGTTGTTAAAAAAAGACGGCTTGTTTGGAGAATAAACCATCTAAATGTCAACATTTAAGAGTTAACTATCAGTTGTGTGCTCACAATCTTTTTCCATACTTTAAATTAATAAAATCTGAAAAGCCAAAAGAGCTTGAAAAAGAACAAGAAGAAGAGTTAGTGAGATAAATTATTTCTTACCTAGCATTTTATTGTAAGCCTTTAATTGATATCTTAATTTCCTTAGTTCTTCCATATTATTTTTGCATTCATTGCATATGAAATTAAGATCATCTGAATGACAAGAAAGTAATACTTCTATATCGCTATACAACAAAGCAACTCCACTTCTACTGTATTCATCACGCACATTTGCAATAAGAGTAGAATATTTGTTTTTACACATTGGACAACTAAGAATTTTTCTTGTTAAAATATCAATGTTATATTCAGCTTCTGCTATTTTATTAGCAAATTCTATTTTGTCATTTTTATTTAATTTACCATAATAGTTGGTTATATTATCACCCTTGACTTTAATTGTGTTATTGTCACTAACAAATTTATTTCCTGATAAATTGTCATTTAAATTATTTTTGTTTTTTTTAATTCCAAACATATCAATTATTATATCATTTTTAATTTTCAAAAAGCGGAGCTTTTATATGGGTGAGAGTAAATAACAATACATACATTTTATATATTACTATGTAATATATAAGTTAAAAAAGTATGTATTTTTTGCTATTATCCTGCTGACTTTTAGGAATAAAAATGCTATAAATTTTTTGGAAACATTTTTATGGATGAAAGTCGAATTAAAAAATCAATTCTAATAGTGATAGAAGTAATCATACTTTATGGACTGCTTTGAATATCTTTAGTTGGGTTAGCAACTTTGGTATTTAACACTATTAGTCATAATAAGACAAATTGATTTTTAAATACAAATTTATTTGTCATAGCCGCAGTGCTATGGTTGATAATAGTATCAGCATTTGGATACAACCACTTTGTTAAACCACAAGGACTTAAAAAGAATGGGATGTTAAGTCCGAGTGAGTTTAAAAAGATTGGAACAGATTATTTGTCAATCGAAAACGCATCCTCTGAGAATAAAATTATTTATTGTTAGAATCAACCTTAATTTCTCTTTTAGGAATTTCAAAAATGACATAAGTAATGTTTGTAACATCAACAAATTGTCATCATAACTAGAAAAAAATTTGTAAAATATTTATATCGTATTAATGAAGAAAAATAATCTAGTTAAATTGTTACTTACCTCTTTAATATCAATTTCATCAATTGGATCAATTTCAACCTTATCTACAAGTTGTGAAAAAAAAGAATATTCAACTATTATTTATGTTACTGATGTAACTTTGGATTCATCTTCAATAACTCTATCTCCGAATAAAACTAAGCAATTAACTGCAACTGTTTATCCTGAAGATGCTACTGATAAATCAGTAACTTGAAGTTCAGATAATGAGAATGTTGCTACTGTTAATCAAGATGGATTAGTAACTGCTCATCTTGTTGGTGAAACAATTATTACTGCAACAACAAATAATGGTAAAACATCAACATGTGTAGTTAATGTTGATAATAAATCAATAGTTGGCTATGATAATTTCCAATGAGGTGATATAACAGTTAGATGTAAATTGTTATCAAATCATGAGGCATGTTTATTAACAAAGTATAATGATGCAGATAATATGTATGGTTATGTTAGTGGATCAGGAATACTACAAATACCTGATTATGTTACATGGGGATCAAATCAAGAAAAATATTATGTAAGAAAAATTCCTTCTGATTGATCAGATGGTGAAAATGATATTGAAGGAATTGAATTTGCAAGTGATGTTTCACATCTAGAGGAGATTTGTGACGAAGCATTTATAAATACTTATGCATTAAGTAATTATGATGAAAAGACATGTGTATTTCCTGAGGGATTAATATATATAGGACGCCAAGCATTTTATAATACTTATAATTTATTCACTCCATGTACCATGACAGGTTATAATTTTCCTTCAAGTTTACAATGGATTGGTGAACGTGCATTTGCAAACTCACATCCTATCGGTGCTAATGCTATATTTGATGATTATGATATTCATGCATCATTAGTATTTAGAGGTGCATTCAACCCTAATAACTTTGGTGTAAAAACATTTTCTCTTCTTACTGGTAAAAATTGAGTAGAAAATATTTATGCACCTACTTGAGATTCGGCTAACAAAATTGCAGATTATATCGCACTTAATTTTGATAGTGATTTTGATACTGGAGACGGTTTGCTTGTCCCTAGAGAATTATTAACATAACTGAAAAGACTTGTAAGAAACGAGAGATTTATATTCCACTCGATGCTTATAAGTTCTTTGTTAAATATAAATGAAAGATTAAAGGGAATTTAGTTAAAGATAATTTCATTATGTTTAGAAATTGAGCTAAATTGCCGTTTAAGCTTACTGCTCATGTATTAAGAAGGACTAAAGCTTCGATAATGCATGAGTATGGAGTGGATGTTAATACAATCTCTATGGTATTAGGTAATACACCAAGAACTGTAATGAACCACTATATCATTTCATCAAATAGGAACTATGATGCTTGTGATATAGCTGATTGTGCTGTGAATGGTTATATTGTTAAAACAAATAACTTATATTTCAATAGAACTTATTTGAGTAGAAAGGAGTAATATATAATATACATATGAGTATCAAGTATAAAATTGACGATGCTAAAAAGAATAAGAACTTAATTAATGATGAAATTAAGTTAAGTAGAATTAAATCTAAAGGTGGTCCTGGTGGTGATGGTGGAAGAAAACCAAGTAGCACTAATAAAATCACTTTATCTAAACTTTCTGATAAAGTTGATAATTTAACAGATAATTTAAATAAATTAGCTAAGATTGTTACTGATGGATTTGCTGAACAAGCTAAATTTAATAAGCAACAGTTAGAATTTAATAAGTCTATTCGTGAAGATTTAAATAGAGTAATTAAACTAAATAATCTAAAGCATTAGTAATACTTAAATAAAAAATAAAAGAAGTGTATCCTAATTGGATACATTTTTTATTTACATAGTATTCATAATATCTTCATTTAATATATTCTTAATATATTCTATGTGTGTTTTAAGTGTTACTCACAATGAATCAAAATGACAAAAAATTTGAATAAAAGTAATGGACGAACAAAAATTTAATCCATATTACCAACTATTATATTGACTTACATTAAATTAATATAACGTTTTATTAGTTTGTTTTTTATAATCAGAAAAAAGCTTTTCACATTTTTTAGACTTTATTCTAATTAAATATTTTTTAGCAATTTTTGATCGATTTATCAATACATTATCAAAATAGTTATCACGGAAGTTGATTTTAGCATTGTCGGCAATAGTCATAGAATAATATACTTTTTTAATGTTTGCTCATAAGCAAGCAATTAAACACATTCCACATGGTTCACCAGTGGTATACAACTCATAACCAGATAAATCAAATTTTTTTAACTTTTTACATGCTTTACGAATAACTTCCATTTCGCCATGACAAGTAGGATCGTGTTTTTTAACCACATTATTATGTGCTTTAGCAATAATTTGCTTATTTTTAAAGATTACTGCTCCAAAAGGACCACCATGGTTATTTTTAATGCCAATATATGCCTCTTTAACAGCAAGATCAATTACTTTATCTAGTATTTCCATAGTTGTATTGATTATAGTTTTTATTTTGCTAAGAAAACAACTTGTTATTCATCTACTTTAATTGCTCGTTGTTCTAAATCAACTTCAATTTTGAATTTACTTGGTTTGTTTTGGCCTCTTTCATACTCTAATATTTCAATTATTGCTTGATTATCAACAATAGCTATAGCTTCGTTATTTATTGGTGTCTTATCTTTAGTAACGCTGCCTTCTAAAGTGGCATTATATCTTGGCAAACAAATAGTATATCTAGTTGTGGTATCATTAACATCAATTGCTGTTTTGTTACCATCGTCATCAACAAGGTACATCTTAACAATCTCTACTTCATTACTATTTTTGTCCTTCTTATATTCAAAACACAACCCAGTCATTTGATCACCATAATTATCTTCATGAATAGAATTAATTAAATGTTGTTTAAGTTCTTGGGCTGTTAATTCATAAATTAACAATGGATTATTAAATGGTAGCATAGTGTAAATGTCACCATAAGTTATGTCTTTTTCCATTTCGTCATCTTCTACAATAAATGAGGTTCTAATTCCACCTGTATTATAAAAAGCGATATCTACAACAATATCTTCATCTACTCCATTTTTTGCTTTAATTTCTGGTAAATTCATCGCTTTTTTGAATAATGATGTCACTCAATTGCCACCAGTTGTACTACTAATTTCTTTTTCTTTTGGATTAATGTAACCTTTTTTTTCAATTGATTGTTCAATATAACCAATTTGTTTATTCACTTTAGGTTTAATTATTTCCCACGCTTCACAAGAAAGTTTTAAGATTTCTTCATTTAAGTTGTTACTGTTTCCTTTGTACAATTTTTCATCATCGGTTGAAACAATATCAACAAAATTGGGTTCTTCAACTGTTACTTGATTATCGTGATTAATTTTAATAATTGCTTCTGAATAACCTTGAGCAAAGCAATTAGCTTGAATAAAAGGAATGTTAGTTTGTTTACTAACACCTGCTTTAAAATCATGATCATGTCCACCCGCTACAAGTTGTACATCTTTTTTATCGAATTTATCAGCAAGAGGAATAGGATTAGCATGAGCCATAACTATTGTAGCATCAGGTTTTTCCTTTTCATTAATCTCTTTAATTCTGATAATAAATTTGTTTAGATCTTCATCAATAATATAAGGAGCTATATTTTGAGCTAAGATATCACCAGAATAATCAGGTACATAACCAATTAAGGCAATTCTTTTATTAGCTTTATTAACTATAGCATAATCCTTGGTATATGAAGAATGTTGGCCGGTTTCTTTATCATAAAGATTAGATGCTAAAATTGGAATTTGTGTAGTATCTTTAACATATTGACCAATTTTATACCCTTTTACATAACCATTGTCACAGCTTTCATCTAACCCTCAATCAAATTCATGATTGCCAAGCACGGTAGCATCATACTTCATTAAGTCTAATGCTGCTCTTAAAGCACTGCCGTTGGTAAAGTTAGAAATAATTTGACCTTGGTAGACATCACCACAGTCTAACAATAAAACATCATCATATGCATTATTATTTCTAGCTTGTTCAAAGATATTAGCCATATAAGCTAAACGATATTGAAATTCATCTTCGTTGTTATTACCAGCTGAAGTATCAACAATATATCCATGAATATCAGAAGTTTGAAAAACTTTAATTGTCACATCAGTTAAAGTTTGATTGCCACAATTTCCCAGTACCACTATTGGACAGCTAACCATAGCTATCATTGAAATGAATTTAACAATAGTTTTTTTCTTATTTTTAAACATTTTTTTGCCTCAAAGATATCTATGTAATTAATATACTATTTTTTTAATATCCTTTATTATTTAATATACATTTTGATTTGTCAATCATGTGCTATAATAAGAACACATTGTAATAATATTTTATTATTTAAGTTAAGAATGGTGCTGTCATGTTTGCAATTTTTGAAACTGGTGGTAAACAATATAAAGTACAACCTAATGATGTAATTTATGTTGAAAAACTACCTCTAAAAGATAACAATAAACAAGTAGTTTTTACTAATGTTTTGATGGTTGACAACAATATTGGTAAACCTTTTTTGTCTAATGCTAAAGTTGTTTGTGAGTTTCAAAAAGAAGTAAAACATAAGAAAATTACTATTATTAAGCACTTACCACAAAAGCATCACAACCGTAAACAAGGACATAGACAAATATTAGCAAAATTGCTTGTAAAAGATATTAAATTAGCATAGAAAGAAGTAAATATGGCAAGTAAAAAAGGTGTTGGTTCGACAAAAAATGGACGTGATTCAAATCCTAAGTTTTTAGGAGCTAAAAAAGCTGATGGGCAATTTGCCACTGTTGGGCAAATTATCTATCGCCAAAGAGGTTATCGTATTTATCCTGGCAAAAACGTTGGTATTGGTAAAGACCATACTCTTTTTGCCTTGCAAGATGGAACAGTTAGCTACAAAACTTTTGGTAAAAACAAAACTAAAGTAGATATTCTTGTTAATAAGAAAGCTTAGCTTAAATAAAAACAATAAATTTAAAGCCCTGGAATTATCTCCAGAACTTTTTCATTTTAAATAGTTTATTTGACAGCTTTTTCTTTGTTTGGCCTAGAAACTAATCTAATAGTTTCATCAATGACTTTGTATGGAGGGGTATATGTCGAAGAAACAAAAACAATGGTCAATGTTCACAAGATGATAAGAACAAAGGTAAAAACAATCATTAAGATTCCAAAACCACTTAATTGATATTTTTGTTCATCTGCAATTCATTCTACTCAACCACCATCACCAAAAAAACCACCAGTTTTATCGTCTGCTAAATCAGGGAAGATTAATGGTAAAAAACTAAAGATAATAATAGTTAAAATATATAAAAAAGTAATAAAGATAGTTACTAAAATAAATGTTTTCTTAAAAACACTCTTTTTAGTTAATTGAGTAAGTTGATCTAAATTTCTTTGATCAGCTTGTGTTTTTGTTTCTTTCATTTCTATACCTCTTTATGAAGCAACAACATGTTCTAATTATATATAAGATTTGAATTTACTTATATTTGTAGTAAAGTCTACAGTGACAAAAACCTTCAAAATTTTTGTCAGCAATTTGTTTTCTAAATTCTTCACACATACATTTAGTTTGTCGTGTTTTTTCAATTCTACATGGACAATAACCACCTGTTTGTTTTAAACCTTGTTGAATTTTTTCTACTACTTTTTTATCAGGATTGAATATAACTCTCATCTTATATTTCCTTACTTTGATACATGAAATAATTTTCCAGCACCATATCATTATATTGAAAATCATTTTCAAAAGCATTAAGACAAAAGTTAATTAAATGAAAATCATTTTCATTTAATTGCTTAATGTGATAAAAAGTATTATTAGTTTTAATGATTAAAGGGTGTTTACTTAAAATTGTGCTCTTAGCTAGCTGATATTGATTAAGTTTATCCATAGTAGAAACAAAAATAAAGTCATGAATAGTTTCTTCAAACCATAAAACTACTTTAACAATAAGAAAATTAGGTAAATGCAATAATTTTTGTTGCATTTTATTGTCCTTCCTTACTTAACATATTGGTAAAAGGATTTTTACCAGTTTTAAGTTGTTTACCTAATTCCTCCATTTTGTCCTTTGCTTTAGCTCATTGACTTAATAATTTATTTAGTTCATCAGATTTTCTTCCTGATCCTTTTAAGATTCTTACTTTTCTATTTGGTTGTTTTTTAATTAAATGTGGATTTCTTCTTTCTTTAAGAGTCATAGAAGATAATAAAACTTGTCAAATTTTAATTTTATTTTCTATATCAGAAATATCATCGTCAGATATTTTGCCTTGCAAGCCGGGAATTAATTTAATTACTCCGCCTAAAGAGCCTAGTTTAGAGATTTGTTGCATTTGTTGCATAAAATCTTCTAAGTCAAAGTTACCAGCTACCATTCTAGTAAAGGATTTCTTTGCTAAGTTTTTATCAATCTTATCATTAGCTTTTTCAACTAAAGTTAAAACATCTCCTAACCCCAAGATTTGATCAGCAATTCGATTAGGGTGAAAAATGTTTAAGGCTTCAACATTTTCACCAGTACCAATGAACTTAACTGGAAGATTCAACAAACTAATAATTGATAATGTTGCCCCCGCTCTAGCTTCTGAATCTAACTTAGTAATAATAAATCCAGTTAAATGTAAATAATTATGAAATTCTCTAGCAACATTAACAATATCTTGCCCTGCTAAAGCATCGACAACTAATAAAATTTCATCAGCTTTAGAGAGTTTTTTAATTTCTTTTAATTCATTCATTAGTTGTTCATTAGTCTGTAATCTACCAGCAGTATCAAATAAAACACAATCATGATGATTGTTTTTGGCAAAAGCTAGAGCTTGTTCAACAATGTCACCAACATTTTTGGTATCAAGACTAAAACAAGGAACATTAATCTTGTTAGCAAGTTGCTTTAGTTGATCAATTGCAGCAGGACGATATATGTCTAAGGCAACTAACAAAGGATTTTTATTTTTTTTAATTTTCAAATAATAAGCTAGTTTAGCAATGCTAGTAGTCTTACCAGAACCTTGTAAACCAACAAACATGATGTTAGTTGGAATGTTGTGATTCAACTTTAATTCAGCATCATGTTTGCCTAAAATATTAACCAGTTCTTCTTTGACTACTTTTAAAACTACTTCATCAGGTTTTTCATGAGGTTGAAGTACATAATTAGTCACTTGGTCTCTGACAGTTTTAATGAAATTTTTTACAACTAGGAAATTAACGTCAGCATCAAGTAAAGCAATTCTTATTTGTTTTAGAACTTCCGTAATATCTTCATCACTAATGGTTTGACCAATTAGTTTTCTTTTCATATTTTTAGCAATAATATTGCTAATCATTGATTTGAAAATAGACACTAGTTATTATCCTTTCAACGAATAATAAAGTAACTCTTTTTGCCTTTTTTGATAATAGTGTAAGTATCAAAATATGAATCTTTATTATTAAGCAAAAAGTTTTCATCCACTTCTTTACCATTAACTAAAAGGGCTCTATCGTTAACTAGTTCTCTAAAAATTCGCTTAGATTTGATAATGTTGTTTTGGATTAAGAAATCAACAAGTTTAATATTGCTGCTAGACTTATTGCAATCATAAGTGTTAAATTGCTTTAAACAAATGTCAAGTTCTTGTTTTGATAATTTGTTAAAATTGCTATTAAATAAAGCATCAGCAATCTTTAAACAAGCTTTATATGCATTTTCACCATGAATACTTGTAACTATTTCCTTAGCAAGCATTTTTTGGCCAATTCTTTTGGTTCTATCATCATTATGTTGTTTTAATAATTTCTTCATTTCATCTAAAGATAAATCAGAGAAAAACATAAAAAGTTTTTCTAAATCATCATCAGCTTGATTAATAAGAAATTGGTACATTTCAAAAGGACTAGAAATAGTTGGATCAAGATAAATGGCACCTTTTTCTGATTTACCAAATTTAGTTCCATCTTCTTTGGTCAAAAGGTTAATAGTCATTCCGCCAGCTAAAGCATCAATCCCATGTTTCTTTCTAATTAATTCAAGACCAGTGGTAATATTACCCCATTGGTCTGATCCACCCACTTGAATACCAACATTATGTTTTTCAAAAAGAACTAAAAAGTCATTACCTTGAAGTAAGTTGTAAGTTAATTCAGCAAAGGAAATACCAATTTCTAATCTAGACTTAATTATTTCTTTTTCAAGTAAGTAGTTAAGATTAATTTCTTTACCAATATCCCTTAAAAAGTCCAAGACAGTTTGATCCTTGTAAAAATCAAAATTATCAATAATTTTACTGCCTTTTAAAAGTGTTGATAATTGTTTTTTTAGACATGTAATATTACTTTCAACAAGTTTTAAATCTAATAGTTTTCTTTCTTGTTTTTTACCAGAAGGATCACCAATTCTTCCAGTTGCCCCACCAATAATTGCCACTGTATCATAGCCAAACTTGTTAAAAATATTAAGAATTCTAATCATGATGTAGTTGCCAAGATGTAAAGATTTAAAACTTGGATCAAATCCAATATAAATGCCCTTTTTGTTTCTTAAAATCTTAGCAATTTTTGCTTCATCACTAACATTAGCAATAATGTTTCTTTCTTTTAGAAATTCAATAATGTTCTTTTGCATTGTAGAATCCATAAACAGTTTCTTTTATATATTAATATATAAAAAAAATAAAAAAATACATTTTTTATTTTTTTATCTTCTTAAATGGGGTTTTTAAATACAATGGTTCTAATTTGTCTACAGTTATCTTTTGAAAGTAGTGCTTATGCTTAATAAAATTACCATAAGCTTTGTCAATTTGATTGATACAGTGGTGATATTTAGAGTATTTCTTTAGAAGCTGTGCAACTTGGGTTTGAGACCTCAAACAAGGTTTTAAAATAACCTTGTCGCCAGCATATACTGCAGTAAAGAATGATTGGCCTTTGGCGTCTAATAATGAAATACTATTTCTTTTAGTCGTTTGCAAACGCAAAGAATCAATCACATAAATAGTTGGTTTGTAAATGCAAAATCACATTTTGGCTATTACTACACCAACTTTTATTCCAGTAAAACTACCAGGGCCAATATTTAAATAAATATTGCTAATATCTTCATAACCTAATTTAGCTTTAGCAAATAAAGATTTAATTGCAACAGTAATCAAATCAGTAACGTTTTTATTTACTTTTAATTTTATTTC
>JAFSMC010000005.1 GCA_017448105.1 bacterium
CTTGTATAACTTTTCTAGTTTCCTAAATTATACTACACAACACAATGGGAAACTCATTATTTATTTTCATTATCTGCAAAAACTTCATACAAGTTTTTAATACTTTTTTTTCTTTGGCTACAATAAAACACAATTGTGTTTGCATAAACACTTTCATAAATTTTTTTTATTTCTATAAGACGAGCAATTTTTTTTGGTTTATTAGTCAATAAAGCAAAATTAATAACTGAGACGATTTTATCAAAACTAATTTTTTTAGTTTTAAAAAGATATAATGCTGCTTCACTAGCAGCATTAAGAATAACCCCCAGTGATTTTGTTTTATCATTAATCACATCATATGCTCATTTTAAAGGCAAAATCTTTTTATCCATTAAAGCAAGGTTATTAGTTTTTTTGGCATTTTCTTGCATACTTTTCATAGCCTTTGATGATTTGAAATCATTAATAGCAAGAGCAATAAAATAATGCATATCACTTTTACATTTTGATAAAATCAAACCACCATCATCAAACATGATAGCACTATGAACATTTGAAGTTGGATCGAGCAAAACATTTATTTTCTTTGTATGAAAATATCAATAGGCCTCAATAATTTCAAAACATTTATTTAATAATGTGTTAGAATCAATAGTAATTTTTTCACCCATATTTCAATTTGGGTGTTTTGTTGCTTGTTGCCAGGTTATGGATTTTTTTTGTTGAGTTGAGTATGTTAAAAAACTTCCACCACTACAAGTAATATATAGTTGGTTAATTGGTTTATTAGCCAATAAAACTAAATTCATTAAACTGGTGTGTTCTGAATCAATAGGTAAGACTTTAACATGATTTTTTTTAGCTAATTTATCAATAAAATAACCGGCAACAACTAAAGATTCTTTATTAGCAAGTGCTAGATCGATCTTAGCCGTAAGTGTAGCAATTGATGCCTGCAAACCAGCAAAACCAACAATGGCATTAACTACTAAATCAGGTTGTGATTTTTTTAATAAATCGGTAAAACTTTGACAATTACCATATTCATTATCATAACAACACAAAACATGTTTAATATTGTTATTTTTAATTATTTTTTTACATAATTTATGCTCATTAAAGTATGAACAACCAACAATTTTAAATTTAAGTTTTCTGCAAACTTCAATAGTTTGCTGGCCAATGTTGCCAGTAATACCACAAATAACAATTTTTTTGTTTTGCATACTTATAAAGTTAATTTTCCTAATCAAAAGAAACAAATTTGCTCTGTATTTTCAGGTAAGATGGTAACCATTGTTAAACTAAAAAAATAATAAATAGCAAAAACAAAAGAAATAGCATCTAAACGATCTAAAACTCCACCATGACCAGGCAAAAGATTTGAAAAATCTTTAATCCGATATTGTCTTTTAATATAACTAAAAAACAAGTCACCAATGGTACTTACTATTTGCAAAGATAAAATAAAGAAAAAAGCAATAATTCATCACCATCATTTACCAATATCTTTTAGTCCACCAAATTGGCAACCTAAAATTGAATAAACAATGTTATATTCTTTAATTGCTGGCATATTAACATAAATAAAAGTTGCCAAGACACCTAAAAATAAGAATGAAGTAATAGCAAAACTAAAAATAAGTCCTTCAACAGTTTTTTTAGGACTAACTTTTTCTATAAGTTTAATTCTTCCCCAAATACTCCCTCCAAGATAAGCAAAAACGTCAGATAGATTACTTAAAGCAATTAAGAATGCAAATGTGGTTCATTGGTAATTAATTGAAACACAAAAAACAGTAGGAAAGAACAAACCAACTAATAACATCAAAACAGGAAATCAAAAGACACTTTTTCTAAACATCAAAATTTCTGATCTTCTTCTATTAAAGTAAACTACCACCAAACTACCTAGAAATAAACTAAAGGAACCCAAAAAAGTTAAAAGAATGTTTATAAAAAAGATACGTTTTAAATATTCATTGACACTGCTTGGGACTTGTGATTGTTTAGTAGGAATAATAAAGTAACGGTTAATTGTATAAAACAACCCTAAACCTCATGTAAAAAGAATAACTACAAGTGTAGAAATTAATAAAGCTATTTTTTTATGACTAAAAGATAGTTTAGTAATTTCTTTGCAAGCAAAAGCAATAACTGGTGTTAAAACAACTAAACAGCAGACAGAAAAAATAAATTTATTTTGTCTAGGAATAATACTATCATTTATCCAAACATCGCTTGTTAAGAGACAGAAAGTAATAAACAAAATATAAAAGATAACTAATCCAAAACCAGTTTTGGTTCTTGTTAACATCTTCTTTTTGAAATTATTCTTTTGTCTGATTGTTTGCATAGCTACTTCTTGGGCAAAATTGCGCCAAAACGTCTTTTTCTTAAATGATATTCTTTTATATTTTGTTTTCATGTTTTTTTTGTATAGTCTGGTCAAAAAGTTTTTTCAAAAATTATTTCAGCATAAGCAAGTTGATAAAGAATAAAGTTACTAATTCTGTTTTCATTACCAGTTCTAATCAACAAATCAACATTAGGTAAAAAAGAAGAAATTCTTTTTTTACTATCAAGATCTTGCCTACCACCATAATTAAAAGCTATAGTCAAAGTTAATTTATTATTTTTAGCTGTTTTTTTTTCAAGAAGTTTAATAGCATCTAATAACTTCTTGCTTAATTTAGTTTTAAAACCTAACCATTTAAAGCAAATATTTTTTTTTAAGAAAAAATCTAGGGTTTTTTTAGAAACTATTTTTTGATAAAATAGACTATGAAGAAATTTAACTTCTGCTTGAGGGCGATTTCAGTTTTCTAAAGAAAAACAAAACAAAGTCAAATACTTGACATAGTCATTTAAAGCATAATCAATTAAATGCTTTATGACTTTTGCTCCTTGTTGGTGACCAAAAATACGTGGTTGATGACGTTTTTTGGCTCAGCGACCATTTCCATCTAAAATTAATGCAACATGATTTAAACTATTTCTACGCATTTAGTTAAAGTGATAATAAGTTCTTTTCTTTTTTAGCAAATACATCTTCAAGAATCTTGTTTGCATTTTTAGTTGCTTTATTTAATTCATCTTCAAAGTATTTAATTGTATCAGGCGAAAGTTCTTTGTTTTTCTTATATTTAGCTTGCACTGTTTGTCTAACATCACGAACTTTCACCTTAGCATTTTCTAATAAAATTTTTGCTTTTTTAACAAATTCTTTTCTAGATTCTTCAGTCAAGGGAGAAAAAATAATTCTAATACAATCAGGATTAATTTGAGGATTAACCTCTAGTTTTGATTCAGCTAAAGCCTTAGCAATATCTTTTAGTAAAGATTTATCATATGGCTTAATAATAATTTGAAAAGCATCAACTGCTGAGATATTAGCTAGCTGAAATAATGGTGTTTTTTCACCACCATAAGCGCTAACTAAAACATCATTAAACATATTAGGGTTTGGTCGACCAGATTTTATTTTAGAAAACTCAAAATCTAATCATTGATTAACTTTAGCAAAGTTATTATTAAACTCTTGTTCTAATTCTTTTCATTCCATCATATTAGTTACTTTCTTTTAGAAATTATTTGTGAATATGAGTAAATTTGCATTTCTTTTGCAAAACTTTAACAATACTGTTGTTGCCAAGAATGTTGAAAACATAAATGTCAATATTGTTTTCTTCACATAAAGTTAAAGCTGATAAGTCCATAACTTGCAGTTTTCTCTTATATACATCAAAAAAGGTTGTATTGGCGATGAATTTTGCATTTTTATTTTTTAATGGATCAGCAGTAAAGACACCATCAACTAAGTCTTTACCCATTAAAATCATGTCGGCTTGCATATCAATAGCCCTGATTGCACAACCTGTATCAGTCGTAAAGTATGGATGACCAGTACCACCAGCAAAAAGACAAACTTGGTTTTTTGAGAAAGATTTTTCAATGTTTTCACTAGTAATTGGTTTTGTTAAAAAACCAACTGGTAGAGCTGAAAATAATGAAACTTTAACCCCCAAACTTTCTAAAATATCTTTAAATACAAAGCTATTGGCAATAGTTGAAAGCATTCCAATATAGTCAGCATCAGCTCTTTTTAAACAATGCTCGCTGTCCATTTTTCCTCTTCAAATGTTTCCACCACCAACAACTATCCCAATGTTATATTTTGCATTAAGTTGTTTAATTTGACTACAAAGTTTTTTGACAATATCAAAATTAAAAATACTATTTGGATTTTTGGCTTTAATACTTGCTCCAGAAACCTTGATTAAGACTCTTTTTTTACTTGTCATTATTTATTGTCTCCCATTTGTGCTGCCACTTCTGCAGCAAAATTAGTTTCTTTCTTTTCGATACCTTCACCTACTTCATATCTAGTGAAGTAAACAACCTCAAAATTGTATTGTTTAACAATATCAATAATTTTTTTACCAGCTAAGAATTCATATTCTTGGTCATATAAACAAACTTCAGTAAGAGATTTATGTAATTTACCTTCAACAATCTTACCAGCAAATTCTTTTGGTTTGCCAGAATTTACCACTTGTTGAGTAATTACTGCACGTTCATTTTCCAATCATTCTTTAGATATTTGCTTATCACTGATGAATTTAGGATTCATTGCCACAATATGCATAGCAATATTCTTTTTGATTTGGTCATCTACTTTTTTATCAAAAACAATTAGTGATGAATATCTTTTATTAGCATGTTGATAGCATCCAAAATCTTGTTCATTGGCTTTTGTTAATCTTACAAAACGTCTTAAAACAATTTTTTCTCCTAATTTACCAGTCAAAGTTTCACAATTGTTTGCAATTGTTTCACCATTAGTTAATTTAACTGTTTGAGCTTCTTCTAAAGTTTTGACTTGGGAATTTAATAAAGCAGTTTTAATTTCTTCACATAAATTAATAAAGTTATCATTCTTGGCCACAAAGTCAGTTTGTGAATTTATTTCCACAATAATTGCATTATTACCTTCAGCGGCAACTAATGTTGCTCCTTCAGCAGCAATTGCTCCAGCTTTCTTAGCGGCCTTCGCAATCCCCTTTTCCCTTAGATATTTAACAGCTTCTTCTAAATTACCATTGTGTTTTTCTAAAGCAGTCTTACAATCAGAAAAACCTGCTTGGGTCATTTCTCTTAGTTGTTTGATTAAATTAATATCCACCATTACAACTCCAATTCCAATACATTGTTTGTAGATAATTATATATATAATTGATTTATCTTAAGTTTTAACTTGAAAATACATGAGCAAATTCAAAATCATTATTTCGACATTTCTAGGATTAGTTGCTATTGTTTTTGGGGTAATTACGTCTTTAATTTTTATTTATCAACCTACTTTAATCGTAGGAATTACACTGGTAGTCCTATTGTATGTGCTAGATATTATCTTAGGTTATTTTATTATCAATTCAGACCGAAGTAGCCATGCTAAAACAGCATGATTGTTCACTATCATCCTGTTTGGTTTTTTTGGTCATGCTTTTTTCTTTATGTTTGGACTAGAAACATTTAGAAAAAGAAAGAAAACAAAAATTGCTTTGCAAAATGTTTTAAATTACAACAACAAAAGTGTTAATTTACCTCAAGATCTTATTTATCCATTTGAATATGGTAAGAAAATATTAAAGCGACCTATATGTAAGAATAATGACATAAAAATCATCCATGATAATACTCAAATTTTCTTTGAAAGTATTAAAATCATCCAACAAGCTAGATACTTCATTAATCTTCAAACTTTTATTTTTAGGTGATCTAGTTTCTGAACCAAAATCTTATTTACAGAATTAATCAAAAAGGCTAATCAAGGAGTAAAAATCAGAATTTTATATGATTCCTTTGGTTGTTTTAGAAAAATACATAATAAAGACTTTAAAGTTTTAACCAAATATGGTATTGAAGTACAAAAATTCAATACTTTAGGAATTAATATCTTTAAAGGAACAACTAACTACCGTTTACATAGTAAATTATTGCTGGTAGATAATAAAATTGCTCTATATGGCGGTAGCAACTTTGCTGATGAATACTTATCAATGAGCAAAAAAAAAGATTGATGAGTAGATTACAATGTAGTTGTTTCTGGACCAATAGTTTCTAACATGAGCCAAACATTTATTGAATATTGGTGTAATTATTGTCATTTTGCCAATCGTCATTCTCTACAAAACATTTTAAATGACAAGAAAATGCTTATTAGTAAAAACACTTTTAAAAAAAGTGATGTACAAATGCAATTGTTGTCTTTTAGCCCAAACTCCAATAAATTTGCTTTTCAAAAAATTTTAGTTAATGCTTTTTTAAATGCCAAAAAAAGTATTAAAATCATTACTCCATATTTTTGCCCATCTGAAACTATTGTTAATGCTTTGTTAATTGCCAAACAAAAAAATGTGGAAATAGAAATTATTGTTCCTTCTAAAAATGCTAATTTTATTAAAATAATGAATCGCTATACATATAGAAGCTTAGTTCAACAACATAATACTAAAATTTATGAACATGATGGGTTTATTCACAGCAAACTTTATATTATTGATGATGAATATGCTTTTATTGGTTCATGTAATTTGGACTATCGATCAATTTTCCTCACTTTTGAATCATTATTAATATCAAACAATAAACCTTTTGTTTCAGAAAATATCAAGTTTTTTAACCAACAAAAGGATTTTTCGCATTTAATTACTAAAAAAATATTAAATGAAAATTTGTCTAAATCCCATATTGTTGCTTGTAAAATAATGAATTTATTTAAAGTGTTATTTTAATTTTGTAACAAACCATTTAAATAAAATTATTTATTTAATGTGGAAATAAATAGCAATAAAGGAATGTATCTTGAACAACTTGTTAATCGGACAAGTGCGTATTTTATTGCTAATAACTTGGGAATTATTGAAAAAAGACAAATTCCAACTAGAGTTTTAAAAAAGATCAATGAAAAAACCGCCATAGTTAAGCTTTTATCTAAAGCAAAAGTGGATTATTTTATTTATTTTAATAATATTTATTGTGAAATTGAATGCAAAGAAACAAGCAAAAGCTATCTCAACCTTAATTTGGTGTTAAAACATCAACATGAATATTTACAAAAATTGAATGCATTAAATATCCATGCATACTTGTTAGTCTATTTTTCATTCTATGAAAAGATTATGGCCATTAACTATGCAAAATTAACGCAATTAATTACTGTTAAAAAACTAAAAAAGAAAATTAATTTTAAAGATCTTAAATTATGTGGGATAGAAGTTCCCATTGTTTATCCTGGAATCTTGGACATTACTAAAATAATTAACCACTTTTAAGCTGCAAACCACAGTTTGCTAATGAATTATTTTTAACTTTAGTTTTGTTTTTTAAAAAAAGATCAACCATTTTTTTTGCTTTCATAAAGCTAATAAATCTGCCACCAAAGCCTAAAACGTTGACATCATATTGGAAGCTATTAAGTAGTTGTGATTTTTTATAAGCATTAATACAACGTAAGTAATCAAATTTATTAACAGTATTACAAATGCCCATTCCCGAACCACAAATTACAATTCCTTTTTGGCCTTGGTTTAACATTATTTGACCTAGTTTAATACCAAAGACTGGATAATCACACGAATCTTTAGAATATGTTCCAGCATCAACTACTTTAAAGTGTTTTTCATTTAAATAAAAAATAATCTTATTCTTTAGTTCAACACCAGCATGATCGCTAGCAATAATGATAGAATCATTATGATTAGCAAAATTAACATTAGTTTTGCTGTTTGATTCAATAAAACTGTTATGCAAAATTTCTAGTCGTTTTGAGTGTCTTCCTCCTTCAAAAGTAGTAGATAAAAAAATTTTGATAATTTGAATAATTTTCAAACAGCAAATAGTTTTATAGCCAATGACCAAAACATTGGCATTATTATGCAAAATAGAAAGTTGAGCTAACTTAGAATTGTAAGCATTAGAACAGAAAAAATCTTTTTGTTTACTAAAGTAAATGAATCCATAACTATCATATTCATCAATGACAATAATTTTGTCATAAGTCATTTTAAGACTCAAGGCAAAAGTTTTTTTTCTATCTTCTTTGCTAAACAATTTGTAATCAAAGCTTGTGTTTTGTTTAGAATTTTTTTTTAAACAATGATGTTTAAAACATTTAACTCATTTTGCTTTATGTTTGTTAACCAAAAATAGAACTTTCATAGTTTATTGAATTATATGTGATTCGTATGGTAAAGACAATAAAAATACCAACTATTTCTAGTTGGTATTTTAGGTTGTAAAGAAAAGATTAAGCAATAATTTCAGTTACGTTTCCAGCACCAACTGTGTGGCCGCCCTCACGAATTGAGAATTTAGAACCTTTTTCAATAGCAACAGGAGCGATTAATTCAACAGTAATTTCTGCATTATCGCCAGGCATAATCATCTCTACACCAGCTGCAAGTTCAATTGCACCAGTAACGTCAGTTGTTCTAAAGTAGAATTGTGGTCTGTATCCTTTGTGGAATGCAGTATGTCTACCACCTTCTTCTTTCTTAAGTGCATAGATTTGAGCTTTGAATTTCTTGTATGGTTTAATTGAACCAATCTTTGCTAATACTTGTCCACGTTCAACATCTTCTCTGTTAACACCACGAAGTAAGATACCAGCATTATCACCAGCTTGAGCAAAGTCAAGAGTTTTTCTAAACATTTCAATACCAGTTACAACTGCTTTTCTTGTTGGTTTAATACCAACAATTTCGACTTCTTCATTTAATTTAACAGTTCCACGTTCACAACGCCCAGTAACTACAGTACCACGGCCTGTAATTGTGAAAATGTCTTCAATTGGAAGTAAGAAAGGTTTATCAACTTCTCTTGTTGGAGTTGGAATATATTCATCAACTTTATCCATTAATTCTTGAATCTTAGCTTCTCATTCTGGATCGCCATTTAAAGCTTTTAATGCTGAACCAAATACCATTGGAGCATTATCGCCATCAAATCCATATTTATTTAATAAGTCACGGATATCCATTTCTACTAATTCTTTAATTTCTGGATCTGTGACAGTATCACACTTATTAACAAAAACTACAATTTTAGGTACACCAACTTGTCTAGCTAACAAGATGTGTTCACGAGTTTGAGGCATTGCCCCATCACTAGCAGCAACAACTAGGATAGCTCCATCCATTTGTGCCGCACCTGTAATCATATTTTTAACATAGTCAGCATGTCCTGGACAGTCAATGTGAGCATAGTGACGTTTTGCTGTTTCATATTCAACGTGAGCAGTATTAATTGTAATACCTCTGGCTTTTTCTTCAGGGGCACTATCAATAGATGCATAATCTTTTGCTTGTGCTAAACCTTTTTTAGACAAGTAAGTACAAATTGCAGCTGTTAATGTAGTTTTACCATGGTCAATATGACCAATTGTACCAATGTTTAAGTGTGGTTTTGTACGATCAAATTTTCCTATTGCCATTTTTTTCTCCTATAAATAAAAAAATAGTTTGTCTTATTATATAACAATTTCAATTCTTGGTTAATTATTAAGTTATTTTCTAAATATATTTAGAACAAAGTCAATTGTTCATCTTGTCGCAAATCATCAGTAATATGAAGTTGTTTCATTGTCTTCATAATAGCTGAATTAATTTTTGTTCTTTTTGTCAAATCAAAGATAGAACTAAAAGGTTTTTTAGCCCTTTCATTAACAATTGAATTAGCTACTTCCACACCTAACCCATTAATGGCAGTAAAAGGAGGAATAATTTTATTACCTTCTACTAAAAACTCGGTGGCTGCTGATTTTTGTAAATTAACATTTTCCAAAATGATACCTCTAGCAAACATTTCTAAACATATTTCATAAATAGGGAATAATTCCATTTCTTTGTTATTTAAAGCTTTTTCTCCATATTTAATTTTTTTTCTTTCTTTTAGTTCATTAAATTTGTTCAAAACCGCAATTTTACCAGCAACAATGGTTTCTAAATCAAAGTCTTCTTTAGTTCTTACTGTAAAAAAAGCAGCATAAAATTCAGTTGGTTTGTAAACTTTATATCAAGCAGTTCTCAAAGCATCAATTACATATGCAGTAGCATGAGCTTTTGGGAACAAATATTTAATTGAATAACATGATTGGATAAATCATTGCGGAACTTTATGTTGTTCTAAAACTGGTAAGTATTTGTCAGGAATACCATTACCTTTTCTAATGCTTTCGGTGGTTAGAAAAGCGGAGACAAAGTCTACTTTATGTTGAGTTAGAAAGAATAAAATATCTTCTCTACAAGCAATTACTTCTTTTAATTGTTTTTTATATTTACTAATTAAATCTTGGGCATTACCTTTTCAAACATTAGTTCCATGACTTAACCCTGAAATTCTTATCAAATCTCCAACACATTTTGGCTTAGCTTCAACAATAATTCCTCTAGTAATTCCTGTGTTAAATTCCGGAAGCCCTAAGGTAGCAATTTTACTAAGATCATAGCTTTCATCAGTAATTGTTAAACTTTTAGAAGAATTGAATAGTTCTAAAACTTTTTTATCATGATATGGAACGGTTAATGGATCAATGCCAGTAATTTTATGTAATAAGTTTAAAATTGTGGGTTCATCATGTCCTAGAATATCAAATTTTAATAAAGTATCATGTAATGATTCAAAAGCAAAGTGAGTCGTATATCAACCTTTGGATGGATCATTTGATGGGTAGTTAAATGGAGTAAAGTCATAAACATCATATTCTTTAGGAACAATAATGATTCCTCCTGGGTGTTGACCAGTAGTTCGTTTTACTCCTTCGCATTGTTTAGACAAGTAAGAAATCAAAGCATTAGAAATATTTAATTGGTCTTCATTTTTTTCGTCAAAATAGTTTTTTACATAACCATAAGCAGTTTTAGAAGCTACGGTACTAATCGTACCAGCTCTAAAGGTATGGGCATCACCAAAGATTTCTTTAATAAAATTATGAGCTTTGTTTTGATAATCTCCTGAGAAGTTTAAATCAATGTCAGGAATTTTTTCTCCGTTTCTGCCTAAAAATGATTCAAAAGGTATGTTATGACCATCACTAATCATTGGTTTTTGACAAACTGGACATTTTTTGGTTGGTAAGTCAAAACCATCAATGGTTTCATCCGGTTCATTAGCTCATTCAAAATGATGACAATGCGGACATAAATAATGGGGTGGAAGAGGATTAACATCAGAAATATTTGATAAGTAAGCAATAAATGAAGAACCCACTGATCCTCTTGATCCTACCAAATAACCATCACTATTAGATTTTTTTACTAACAAATGTGCTATTCAGTAAATAACTGAATAGTTGTTTTGGACAATCGATTTGATTTCTTTGTCAATTCTTTGTTGAATTTTTGGATCAACTCTGTCTCCATAAAGTCTTTTAATATTACTATTAACAAGTTTTAATAATTTATCTTGGCAACCTTCAATTTTTGGGGCAAATGGTTGGTTGTTAGCACTAATTTTTAATGGTGTAATTTTATCATCAATTAAATTTGCAAATTCATTAGTATTGTTGACAACAATATCATCTAGTAAAGTTTGATCCTTTATATATGAAAAAGCTTGATACATTTCTCTGGTAGTTAAATAATGCTGATCTGGCTCAAACTTATATTTATATAAACGGTGTCTCGCCCCACCAATTTGTTTAACATACAAATATATTTCATGGATCTTCTTTTGCCATTTTGTTAAGTAGTAAGCATCAGAAACAGCACAGATTTTTTTCTTCTTTTTTTGGCAAAGATCAATGATCTTTTTTTGTGCAGTAATAATTTGTTCTTTTTTAATTAATTCTTCTTTTATTTCATATTCAATATGATTTCATGGTGCTAAAAAGATGTAATCATATTTATTAATCTTTCTTTGTAGTTCTGGAATGGTATCATTTAAAACTGCTAATCATATTTCGCCTTCAGTAGGATGCGGGCATACCAAAAAGTTTTCACGATATTTGTTGATTTGTTCAAAAGTAATTTTTGGTTTAATGATTTGTTGTTGGACTATGCCGTTATTAGTTAGTGACATACTAACTAATTTGTATAAATCTTTAACACCTTTTTGATTTTTAACATAGATATCAACAAAGTAACCATGTTGACTATCAACAAGTTCCTTGTTTGTAAATTGTGCTAGTTCATTAACATTGTGAATTTTTAACAATGCTAATTTCTTTAGCATTATCTTCCATACACTTAACAAATATTCACAGTCTTTATCGGCTCTATGCGCTTCTAATTCATTGTAGTCAATTTTATATTTACGGCAAATACTTGCCAATCTATGTGCAGCAAAGTCACTATTAATTGCTCTAGATACTTGCATAGTATCAATCAAACAATTAGTAATTGGTTTAAGATTGTGTTTTTCACAAATCTTGTTTAAGAAAGCTAAGTCAAAATTAATCCCATTGTGTGCAATTAAAACATCATCACCAATCCATTGTTTAATTTTTTCAATAGCTTGCTTAGGGCTACAACCATCTTTAACCATTTCATTAGAAATGTGACTAAGATTCATAGTTCTCATTGATAGTGGTTGAGATGGTTTAACAAAAAAGTCAAGATGATCAACAATTCGCCCATTGTTATATTTAATTCCACCAAATTCAATTAGTTCATCAAATTCATTGTATAAACCGGTTGTTTCAATATCAAAAATCACATAATTTGCCTTTAGCAAATTAATATCAGTTTTAGGACAGTTAACTACTAAACTAATTTTGCTAGGTAAAACTTCAAATTCACAGCCATAAAGAGGTTTTATCTTAGTTTTTTTAGCACTAGCACTAATATCAGGAATAGATTGAACGTTAAAACGTTCAATTACTCCTAAAGCCTTGTGTCCTAAAGCTTGCGCATGGTAATAAATTTTGTCAACTGCACATATCCCATCAAAAGCAGTAAGATTAGAGTGACATAATAATTCAACACGTTTTTTAGGTTCAACATCTTTAACAATTAATTTACTTGGTCTTAGGCCATGACAAATTTTAAAAATGGTACCATTTGGTTGGAAATTAGTGAATTTATCTGATTTTAATTTAACTTTGGTATGAATCCAATCACCAATTTTAAATGATTCCAAATATGATTCGTTAATACATTGGTTCTTTCGATAGAAAGTGTTTAAGAATTTTTTTGATAGGTCATTACTTAAGAAATACTTAATTGTAATAGCATTGTCATCATAATCATAAATAGCAAAAGAATAAATTATGCTACCATTGCTAGTAGTTTTTTTATCAATATCAAAAATTTCCCCTTGTAGGTTAACAACTTCATTAGCAGCTACCATTTCACTACTAATGGATGAAATGCTAACAAAACCAGAATTGATTTTGTTCAAATTTTCATATTTTAGCAAAGATTGTTTATTAGCATCAAAATCAATTTTAGCTTCATTAATATCTTTCTTCAATTGAACATAAAGATCCATATGTTTTTGTTGCCTAGCTTCATCAATAACAAATTTTGTTCCTTTAAAAGAAAAACCTTGGTTATTTAAAAAAATAATTAAGTCTTTTAAGATTAATTTAATAGTAGCTAGTTCATGCTCCAAGAAATATTTACAAACTAAGAAATTCTCTTTATCTAAATAGTAGTTTTCTTTTTTAAATAATTCAGCAACTAATAAGTCATTACTATGATTTCGGGTAATAAAGAAATCAACATAGTCATCCAAAATTTCTTTATTTTGTGGTCCATTTGAAGAACAATTAATGTAAATAGTGGTGTGGCTTCTTAATAAAGATAGCTTCCTAAAGATTTCTATTGGAAGAATCTTGGTTGTTTCAACAAAAATTAAGACATTTTCATTAGTTAGGGTCGGCATTTTCATGTCAAAAATACAATAAGGTGAAATACAATCAAATTCTTGTTCAGTTAATATTTTACTTTTGACAAAGAAACTCTTTCAATCTGGATTTATAGACATAGTAAAAAATGTTGTTTAAATAGTATATATCTTATATACTATAGATTTTTTTCTGTTTCACACATATAGGAAACAAAATTTATCATTGCAATTTTTGTTTTCTTAGTAGTTTTTCTAATTTAAATTGGGGCGTTTAGTGGGACTTAAACCCACGAATGCCTGAGTCACAGTCAGGTGCGTTAATCAGCTTCGCCATAAACGCCATAAAAATCAAAAATATTATACTTGATAATCAATGTTATAATATTCCCAACAAATGATAAATTCCAATTTACGATTGCTTTATCTAAAAAGGGTTTATTGAAAATAAAAAATAATCTGGAGATCATATTAAGCATATGGCAATAAGTACAAAAGAAAAACAAGATTTAGTGATTAAATTTGGCAAAGATGCCAAAAATACTGGCTCAGTACAATCACAAGTAGCTATTTTTAGTGCAGAAATTAATGCCTTAACTGAACACATTAAAAATAATCCTAAAGATTTTGCTTCTAAAAGATCTTTGTACCGTTTAGTATCTAAAAGAAGAAATCTACTAAACTACTTAAAAAGAAGAGACATTGAACAATATCGTGATATTGTTAAACAGCTTGATTTAAGAAATTAACTTAATAAAGCAAAACATGGCAGCATATTTTTCATCAATTAAAAAATATTTCACTGAATTTAATCAAACAAAGTTAAAAAATTTATTTGTTTTTACCTATTGTTTTCTTTTTTGTTGTTTAACAATAACATTTGCAAATGACTTTATGAAAAAATGATATTACATCATCCTACCAGTTTTTATAGGATTATTAGTAATAGCTATCATTGTTCACGTTGTTTTATACTATTGGCTAAAAAATAAAGCTAAAACTACCAATGATTTGAAAATAGAAAAAATTCTAAAAGAAAGAAAAGTCCAAGAAAAGAAAGATTGAGAGAATAAGTTTAAAAAAGATTAACTTTTTTTAGTTGTTCTCTGTATTTATCAACTGCATTGTAATCTTTAGCTAAAGTTGCTTCATGTCATTGATTAATTAAATCAATGTGTTTATCATGTTCATATTTAGTTAAACTAATACCAAGAACATCAAGACATTGAACTAATTTCATATAAACTTTTAAACTATCTTCAAAATTCATTTGACGGATTAAAATATTTAATTGTTTTTGCATTGATGATAGTTGAGCAAGAGCATTTGGTAAGTTTAAATCATCTTCAATAGCTTTAATAAATTCAGGATCAAAAGGTACTTGAATATTTTTAAATTTTTTATTAGCTAATAAAATAGTTTTAGCTGCTGCTAATGCATCAGTTAACCTATTAACTTCACTAATTGCTTCGTTGAGGCTATTCACAGTAAAATTCAATGGATGTTGGTATTTAGTTTTATAAAAAAACCAACGAAGTCCATTAGCATTGTCTTTATTAACAATATCTTTAACAAGAATAAAGTTATTAAGTGATTTAGACATCTTTTCACCATTTATATTAACATGGCCTACATGCATTCAATATTTAGCAATATCTTTTTTAAAAAGTGCATAGTTTTGGGCATTTTCATTTTCGTGATGAGGGAACTTTAAATCTACACCACCACCATGAATGGTGATTTGCTGACCCAGATATTTATTAATCATAACACAACATTCAGTATGTCATCCTGGTCGTCCTTTTTGACCTCATGGGTTATTTCAACTTAAACCTTCATTGGTAGCTTTCCATAAAACAAAATCAAGGGGGTGTCTTTTGTTTTCACTATTATCTTTTCTTACTCCATTAAGTAAATTTTTAATGTTTTGATGACTAATTTTTCCATAATTAGGAATTTTCATAACATCAAAATATACATCATTCCCTACTACATAGGCAAAACCAGCATTGATCAGATTTTGGATATATGTAATAATGTCTTGAATATGATCAGAAACTTTGGGCATTTCCATTTTCTTAATATTTAAGATTGAAAATAAATCAAGATATGCTTGGGTATATTTTTGACTTATTTTTTGTTCAGTAGTATTATTTTGTTTAGCAGCATTAATGATTTTGTCGTCAATATCAGTAATGTTGTGATAAAAAGCAACTTTTTTGTTATTTTTTAGCAAATAACGATACAAAACATCAAAAATAATTAAAGGTCGAACATTACCAATATGAACATAATTGTAGACTGTTGGTCCACAATTATAAATAGCTATAGTTTTTTCGCTTAATTCGTATTTTTTGTTATCGACAGAATTTAGAATTTTCATACTGATTATATTTATTACATTATAAGTTTAATCTCAAATGCTATTAGTAATGATTGGAATATTTAATTCCTTGGCTTTTTTGAATTTTGATGATGAAAAATCATTAGCAATCAAATAATTGGTTTGTTTAGTGACACTATTAGTGAATTTACAATCATATTTTCTAGATAATATTCTTTTAATTTCTTCTCTTGGTAAAGCAAAACTACCAGTGATACAGAAAACTTTTTGGTAATAAGGACTATTAGTATCAGCGGTTTTATTTTCTTTGGCAGAACAGTTGACTCCGAACTTCTTTAATTTACCAATCAATTGTTTATTACTATCAATCTTAAAAAAATTAATGATGGATTGAGCAACAACATCACCAATATCATGAATGTTTTGTAACTGTTGCAAAGATGCATCCATTAATGCATCAATATTTTTAAATTCTTTGACAATTGCTTTAGCAGTAATAGAACCTACATGTCTTATTCCTAAAGCAAAAATAAGATGGTCAAGGTCTTCTTTCTTTGATTTTTCAATGGCATTAATCAATTTGGTAAACATCTTTTCTTTAATATGCAAATCAAGTGATAAAATTTCTTGTTTTTTGTCTTTTAAAGTGTACAAATCAGCAATAGAACAGACAATATTATTGACATAAAATTTTTCAATAATCTTGTCACTTAAACCTTCAATGTTCATACATTCTCTTGATGCAAAATGAACAATTCCTCTTACTAGTTTTGCTTTACAAGAAGCATTAACACAATATTGATCGATCTCATTTTCTTGCTTTTCTAGCTTAGAGCCACAAATAGGACAAACTTCAATTGGTTTAAATGGAACACTATCTTTTTTTCTCAAAGATAAAATAGGACCGACTACTTTTGGGATGATCTCACCTGCCTTAAAGATTTCCACAGTATCACCAATTCTAATATCTTTAGCAAGAATATAATCAGCATTATGTAATGTAGCTGAAGCAATAGTAGAACCATCTAAGAGCACTGGTTCTAATTTAGCTACATAGTTAATTCTTCCTGTTCTTCCAACCGTTGCATCAATACCTAACAAAGTAGTTTTGGCAAAGTTTGGTGGAAACTTATAAGCAATTGCTCAATGGGGGAATTTAGAAGTTCTACCTAGTTTGTCATAATCAGCAAGATTATTAACTTTAATTACTACTCCATCAATAGGAAAAACAAAATTGTTTTTATTATTGCTAAAATATTCTATCTTTTTTCACACTTCATTAATGTTTCTACAAAGAAAAATATCTTTAGCAGTAACAAAGTGATTAGTTTTTAGAAATTTAATGACATCAAACTGGGTTTTAAAGTCTTTGTGATTTGGGATTTGATAACAATACATTGTAAGATGTCTTTTAGCAGTAATCTTAGGATCTAGTTGCCTTAAACTGCCACTAGCAGCATTCCTAGGGTTCGCAAAGCGATCTTCTTCATCTAAAATTGAGTTATTAATTTTTTTAAAGTCATCTTTTGTTAAAAAGACTTCACCACGAATCTCAATTTCATCTTTTACATCAATACTTAGTGGTACTGATTTAATGGTTTTAACATTAGCTGTAACATTTTCACCAGTTTGACCATCACCACGGGTAGCAGCAATAGATAAGTGACCATTTTTATAAATTAAACTTAAACTAAGACCATCAATTTTTGGTTCTACACAATATTCGATATCTTCCTTGGTATCTTTACCTAATTGCTTTTTAACATCAGTATCAAATTTTCTTAATTCTTCTTGACTAAATGCATTAGCCAATGACATCATTTTAGTTATATGGGTGTGTTTAGCAAGTTGTTTACTTGCTTGGCCACCAACTCGTTGAGTGGGACTATCAGTTGTAACAAATTGCGGATATTTTTTTTCTAGATCAATTAATTGTCTTAAAGTAATATCATATTCTTCATCACTGACAGTGGGTTTATTATTGACATAATATTCATATTCTCAAGTAGTAAGTAATTTACTTAACTGCTTTATTTTTTCTTTAATATCAGTCATATTTTCAAGGGGGTGGTTGTTGCTTAGTATTATAAATTGTTTTATATAAAAAAGTAATTATTGCCATTAATGGCACATAGTTAACATAAGCAAGTACCAATGGATCAAAAAAAGTATTAAAAATGTGGGCAGACAAAAAGTTACAAAAAACCATAAAAGTAATTACTAAAATCGCTAAAGATTCTTCTTTATAAATATTTTTATTTTTTGTTCTTAAGACAAAATAAAAGATGGTAGCAACAAGATACAAAACAGAAAGAAAAATGTTGATTATTAATAAAAAGATAAAAGGAATTTTATAAACAACCAAATTGGAAATATGAAATGCAAAAAAGATATCAAATTTTTCTATTGGAAAGTTTCATTTGTACATCTCTTGAAAAATAAAAACATTAACAATAATGATGCCTAGAACAATCATAATTGCTCCAGCATATGCAACAGCATGATCATGTTTTAAGATTCAGTTATTTAAAGAACTATAAGCAGCATTTAAGTTTTTATTGTTATTTAACTTTAAGATAACAAATGGCACTAATAAAGTAATAAAACAGAAAATAACAAAAATAATAGGAATAACTTTATTTAGTCAAGCACCAACCATTAAAAAAATAGGTGCTAGTAGCACAGCTCCGTTGCCCAAAGGACTAATTCCGTGTTTAATAAAATAAAAGATGGCAACAATTCATAGTAAAATTACTAAGAAGAAATTTACCGTGTAATCGGTAACAACCAAAGCTATTAAAATCAAGAAAAGAAACAAGGATTTGTCGTTGGTGTTATTAGTGTTAAATAACACTAATAAATATACCAAAATGAAAAATGGGACCAAGGCATTAATTTTGATAAAACTACCATAGCCAATTAAGGGCAAAATACAAGCAAACAAGGTAATTAAAACTTGACAAACAATTTTTCAAGCTGGATATTCTTTATCAGTCAAACCACCAGCAAGACAAGCTAATAAGAAACTAACAACGATATTATTGTTTCACAAAACAAACACAATCCTATCCTCAAGTTGGAGATTCCAACAATGAATCCAAAATAAATTTAAGAAGTTAAAACTGTTGTAATTGTCAAGAGAGTTTCCTTTTGACAAAGAAATAACTTTATTAAAACCAACTTCAATATGGGTGACAAAGATATCTTTAACACTATCTAGCTGACTTTGTCATTGTTCAAAAGGGATAAAGTAAAAAGAAACACATATTCCTAAAATAAACATCCACGTTAAAAAAAAGGTTAAAGTCTTTTTTCAATGCAAATCATTCTTAATAAAGAAGTATTTTCAGTTTCAAGTGTAGAAAAACAATAAAATAGTCTGGCAACAAGCAAAAAAAACAATATATATAAAAACATTGCAAGCAAAATAGTAAAAAATATAACAAACAATAAAGACAAAAATAAATATAGTAGTAAAACCAAAGATAGTACAAATTGATGAATTATTAGTAATGTTTATTTTTTTAAAAAACCGACCAATTAAATAGCTGTTAGTAATATATAAAGTAGTAACAATAGCAATGAATATGAATACAAACATGCAAAAATTATACAAATATTAAAACAATTTGTTTGCATTAGATTAGAGGATTATTTTTTATATTAAATAAACTGGATACTTTCAAACAAAAGAATAAAGTTTAGAACATAATAATTTTTTTCAACATTTGAAAAAATTAATGTCTTATCATCTTGTTTTGAATTAGCTTGAAAATCTGTCAGTGGTTGAAATTTAGCTTGCTTAATACAAAGCAATTTTCTACTTGTAAACATAACACATTAAATTGTCGTTTCCTAATAAAGGAGACTACTATGGATATTTTACCTTTTTTTTGATTTATAAAAAAATTGTGATAGACTACTCATATCACAATTTATGTTCTTTATGGAGCAGATGACGAGAATCAAACTCGCGTCTCGACCTTGGCAAGGTTGCGTTCTATCATTGAACTACATCTGCATTATTTCCAATTATAAAGCATTATATAGTTTGACATAAACTATAATAGGTTGTAACATTTTATTTTTAAAATATGGTTTTAAAACAAACACTAATTTTAATCAACCTAGGTATTTTAATTCTTTCTCTGATTGGAGTTAGTTTTTTAGTTTACAAAATTAAGTTTAAAGATAATAATTACCGATTGTTATTCATTCTTTACACATTTTGTTGAATAGGACCGATGATCCTAAGAGAATATACAAGTCAAATGCATAGCCATATGGATTTTGGTGAAGTAACAAAAGACAACTTATTGCCTTATGTTTTAGTTGTTTATGGATTAGTTGGTTTATTGTGGCGGCCATTAACAGATGTATTTGCTTTCAAACTTAATTCAAGAAAAAAAGTTATTTATGTTTCTTTGCTATTCCAATTTGTTTGTTATATCCCAATGCTTGTTTATCCGTGCTTGGCAACTAACATTATCCAATCTATTGGATGTGGGATTGGTGCAAGCTGTCTTGGTTTGTTTAATCTCATGTTTAATGAACAACATGCAAAGCAAAAAATATTTTTAACTGCTACATTACTATCTTTACCACCATTATTAGCTGAATTTATCTCTTCAGTTTTGCAATCATTAGTAACAAGTTTCTTACCCAAAAATGCTACAAACAATGATTATTTAGACATTGTGAAATGAATGTGATTTATTGCACTTCTTTTCTTAATTTTTGCTGCTGTGATTGGTTTTTTTGTTAAAGAAAATACAGCTCTTTTATATAAAGATAATCAATATAAAGAACCAGTCAGCACAACAAGTAGTTGGTTTGTAGTTATTTTAATTTGTTTGGCTACAATGATGACATCATTTACTAAATTTACTACCTCCGGTCCTGCTTCCATTACACAGTTAGACTATATTGCTACATATCATATGGGGCGTGATTCAATTAAAGGCTATGATGGTTATTTGTCAACTATTTTTACAATTGGGCAAATTGCTGGAAACTTAATCATTGGTTTGATATTATCTAAAAAATTTAATGAATGAACATTATTCACTGGCGGAATAGGTTGTTGAATTATCTTTATGATTTTAACAACAACTATTGGAGTTCAAAATCCATATGTATTTTTAGCTGTGAATGTTTTAAATGGTTTTGCTTTTGGGATCACTTACAACATTATTGTTAGAAAAATGATTAAAAAGTTTTTTTTAAAAAGTAATGTGATCACACCAATGAGTGTATATAACACTTCATTATCAATAGGAATTGTTGCTTCAACATGATTCAACCCATGAATGAAGAAAACAGTTTTTGGTGCATTAACAAACTATTTTAAGAAATATGACGAAGCAATTAAAAACAATAATATAATCCCAAAAATCAGTCTAAATGACTGAAACAATTTTGTTCACATTAATAATATCGTTAATGTTGTTGTAATTGCCACAATAGTAGTAATGTGAATTGCTTTTAGTGGTGCTTTCTTTATCGAGAAGAAATACCCACCAAAATTAATTAAATTGAAACATCAATACCAATCATCATCTGATATGGATGACTAGACTACTTAAAACAAGCAAATTATTTTTGAACTGTAGCTTTATGCTTTGGTTGATAATTTTTAAAGATACCCCAACGATTAATTTTGAAAAAATGTACAATTGCTAAGCTTAAAGTAATTCCACCAGCAGCATAACCAATATTTGATGCCCAAATTAATGGAATTCATTTTCCTAAAGAAATATTTGGTTCACCAAATAAATATGTAGTAACCACTACAGTCATAAATACTGCCGGAACACCAGCAATAACTCAACCAAACTTATATTTACAATTTGTCATTAGGTAAATTGCTGAGATCCACAATGACATAGCTGCCATAGTTTGATTTGCTCAAGCAAATCAACGTCATAAAGTTTGGAAATTGTTATTGTCTAAAAAGTTTCATAGACTAAGACCAGCAACACATGCAAATAGGGGAACAGTTAGAATTAATCTGTTACTTACTTTCTTTTGATTTAAATGGAACAATTCGCCCATAATTAGTCTTGCACTACGTAAAGCAGTGTCACCTGAAGTAATTGGACAAATTACCACTCCAATTACTGCACAAGCAACACCTACTGGCCCTAATAAGGTATGAGCAATCTCATTAATAGTTCTACTGCTACCACCACCTAATTCTTTTAATGTTGTTCATCCATCAGGTTGATCTACATGAAAAAAAGCCATTGCTACTGCGGCTCAAATTAAAGCAATGATTCCTTCAGCAACCATTGCACCATAGAAGATATGTCTACCTTCTTTTTCGGTTTTAATACATTTTGCAACCATTGGAGTTTGTGTAGCATGAAAACCACTTACTGCTCCACAAGCAATAGTAATTAACATAAATGGTCAAGCTGGAAGGCCACCGTTTTGAAGCGAGTAATCTTTTAAGTTACCAATTAGTTCAATTAATGGATATTTATCAGTACCTACTACAGCAAAAGACATTAAAGCCATAGCAATTAATATAGCTCCAAAGAATGGATACAACTTACCAATTAGTTTATCAATTGGTAAAATGGCAGCTATTAAATAATAACCAAGAATAATAACTAATCATGCTCAACTTGGGACTATTCTATTAGTTAAATCTTGTAATAATGATGATGGTGAAACAACAAACACTGCAGTGACTAAAATAAGTAAAAATACTGAAAAAACTGACATGATAATTTTCATTACTTTACCAAAATATTTACCAGTTAATGTTACGATAGAAGCACCATCGTGACGACTAGAAATCATTCCTGAAAAATAGTCATGAACAGCTCCACCTAAAATGCAACCTAAAACAATTCACAAAAATGCTATAGGTCCAAATAGTGCACCACTTACTGCCCCAAAAATCGGACCAGTTCCAGCAATGTTTAACAATTCAATTAAGAAGGCTTTCGCTTTACCTAAAGGAATTTTGTCAACGCCATCTGGTGATGCAATTGCAGGTGTTTTACGATTATCAGCACCAAAAATCTTCTCAGCTAATAAACTATAACCAAAGAAACCACCTATTAAGACAACAACTGCAATAAGAAAAGTATACATACTTTTTATTATTCCTTTCTTACAAAAAAATCATATCTAAATTAAGTATTATTTTTAATATAGCACAAATAAAAAGAATTCTATAAATTTGAGTGGTTTTTACTGAAAGCAAAAAAAGTAAAAATGGTGATGACAAAAGGAATAGCAGCGATGAAAAATGGTGGTTGTAAGATTCAATTAAAACCACCAATAATGCTTGGTAAAGTAATTATTGAAGGATTAGAGTAATATATAAAAATACCAAAAATTGTGACAGTAATAACTATACCAACATTGTAAAGAAAGATACAAAAAATCGTAAAAACTGAGATAATTTTTAAATTCGCTTTAGTTGCTTTGCTAGACAAAAAGAAGACTGAGTTATAGAAAATATTAAAGTAAATGAAAAAAAAGAAAAGTGCATCTATAACAGTAAAAATTAATAAACTTAAAAGCACACCCCAACCTATAGATTTATTTTCTTCGGCGAGAATGAATTCTCTTATTTTAGTGTATTCCCAAACTCAATTAATACCAAAACCAACTCAAATTAGCACTCCAATTAAAAATAACACATTGAAAATACTAATGGTAGTAGCTAAACATGAGTTTTTAAAGTTAGCTTTTAACTTTTTATCAATATTGTGTTTTTCTCAATTTAAATATTTTTGATTTAATTTTCTAATTTGCATAGTGTAATGATTTTGTTAAATAATTTGCTTTTTAAAACAATGTTTTGGTAATAAGTTTCATTTTCTTTTTTATTGAACTCTTTTTTTAATTGGTCACTACTTGTTGAAGAAAGACTTAGATGTTTTTTAAAAAAGTCATTCAGATCTTGTTTTGTACATTCAATTTTCAGCTTTTCAATCATTGCATTAAAAATTAAAGTGCCAACAAGCTGTAAACTTGCTTGTCTTTTAATTTCTTGGTTAAATTTTTGACCAAAATCCTTATCATTTTTACTTGAAATAGTAATATATTGTTGTAAACTTTGAAAACCTTGCTGTTGTAACTGTTTTTCATATACATGGATTAGATTGTTAACATAATAATTAGTTAATCCTTTAGATTCATGGCTAATTTTTACTTGTTTGCTTAATGTATCGATGATAATTTTAAAGCATTGGTCTTGATAAGTACTATAAGCATTCTCATGTTCTAATGTTTGTAAGAAAGTAATTAATTTTTGCTCATTATCAACATCTGGTTGATTAATTTTTAGAGTTTCATTAATAAATTTTTTATCAATTTTTGGGTATGAAATTGTTTTAACATCGTGAACAAGTACTTCAAATTTTGCTTTTTTGCCAGCATAATTTTTAGCATGATAGTCTTTAGGAAAAGTAACAATAACATCTTTTTTGTCATTGGGTTTTAGACCAATTAATTGTTGTTCAAAATCACCTATAAAAGATTTAGAACCAATTTCTAATTCATAATTTTTAGCTTCACCACCAGCAAATGGTTTATCATCAATAAAACCTTTAAAATCAATGACTGCTACATCATGATTTTCAATAACTTTGTTTTGTTTAGCAACAATCACTGCCTCTCTTTTTAAAAGCGGTTTTAAGTTTCTTTTAATATCTTCTGCTGTCTTTTTAGTTTCTTTAAACTTAGGAAGAGTAATTTTTTTAAAGTCTAAAGTATCAAGATTAGTGATAATAGGCATTGAATCAAAAATTGCTTCACCAACAGGCCCATTAGTATCATTTAAATCAATAACTTTTAAACTATTTAAAAATTGAATTGATTTAGATTTTTCAAATTCTTTTGTGGCAATGATTGAATCAATCAAAGCATTTTGAAAATTATTAGATGACAAACAATAATTTTTAATTTCTTCTGGTGAAATATGCTTAGCTAAAACTGCTTTAGGAATAAAGCCCTTCCTAAAACCAGGGATTTTGTAGTTCTTAGCCACTTCTTTTTGCGTTTTTTCACATTGCTTGGTAAATTCAAGAGCATCAAGTTGTATTTTAAACAATACATCTTTATCACTTTCTTTAACTTTTAAGACTTTTAATTTCATACTTTTTCACTAATTTTAGCACTTATATAATAAAGTATTATTATAGTTGTAGTTGTTATATATGAGTAAGAAAGATTTAGCAAATAACATTTATGTTATTGGGGCCAGAGAGAATAACTTAAAAAATGTTAGTTTAACTATTCCTAAAAATAAACTAGTAGTTATGACTGGTTTAAGTGGCAGTGGCAAGTCTAGTTTAGCTTTTAATACTATTTATGCTGAAGGTCAAAGAAGATATCTTGAATCTTTATCAAGCTATGCTAGACAATTTTTGGGTAACAACAGTAAACCGGATGTTGATACCATTGAAGGTTTATTGCCTTCAATATCTATTGATCAAAAAACTATTAACAATAATCCTAGATCAACAGTAGGAACAGTTACTGAAATCTATGATTATTTAAGGTTATTGTGGGCAAGAATTGGTATACCTTATTGTCCAAAAGGTCATGGACCAATTAAAACTCTAACTTCTAGGCAAATTGTTGATAAAATTTATGCTAATTTTAAAGAAGAAGCGCATCTTAATATTTTAACTCCAGTAGCTTATAGGACCAAAGGAACCTTAAAAAAAGAAATAGAAAATTTAAAGACTAGTGGTTATCTAAGAGTTAGAGTAGATGGTGTGGTTAGAACTCTTGATGAAGAAATTAATTTAAATAAAAATCAATTCCACAATCTTGATGTAGTAGTAGACAGAATTGTTTTGAATAATGATAATCAAACTCGAGCTAGATTGTTTGATTCAGTTGAACAAGCTTTGAAACAAGGCGACAATAAAATTGTTGTTTTGGCTAAAGACAAAGAAATCCTTTATTCAAAAAACCACTCATGTCCTATCTGTGGTTTTTCTATTCCTGAAATGGAACCTCGTTTATTTTCTTTTAACTCACCAACAGGTGCTTGTTATAAATGTAAAGGTTTAGGATCAATTTATGAACCTGACGAAGATAGAATGATTCCGGATAAAACCTTAACCATTAATGAAGGGGCTTTTAGATACTTCAGAAATACAATGGATTCTAAAAGTTTGGAATGACAAAAGTTTGCGGCATTAATTAAACACTACAAAATCCCTAGAGACATACCAATTAAAGACCTACCAAGAAAGCAATTAAAAATTTTACTTTATGGTTCACATGAACCAATTAATATCTCAATAAAATCAGCTGGTGGTAATGTTTACAACCGTTGTGATTTTATTGAAGGAGTTCTATCTCTAATTAAAAGAAGACATTTAGAAACAACTTCTGAATTAACTAGAGAAATCTATGGTTTTTACATGACTGAAAAACAATGTGATGAATGCAAAGGACAAAGATTAAATGCTCAAGCATTATCAGTAAAAATTGCTGGCAAAAGCATTGTTGATGTCTGTGAAATGCCAATAACAAAAATCCGTGATTTCTTCTTAGGTTTAGAACTAAATGAACAAGAAAAACAAATTTCTAGATTAGTCTTAAAAGAAATTATTAACCGTTTAACTTTCTTAATTAATGTTGGACTTGATTATTTAACTTTGTCTAGACCAGCAAGTAGTTTATCTGGTGGAGAAAACCAAAGAATTAGGTTAGCATCCCAAATTGGTGCAACCTTAACTGGGGTTTTATATGTTTTAGATGAGCCTTCTATTGGTTTGCACCAAAAAGATAATGATAAATTAATCAACACAATGAAAGCAATGTGTGATATTGGCAATAGTTTAATTGTTGTCGAACATGATATTGAAACCATGTTCGCTGCGGACTATTTAATTGATATTGGCCCAAAAGCCGGTAATGAAGGGGGGAAAATCATTGCACAAGGAACATTGCAAGATATTATTAATGCTAAAAACTCGATTACTGGTAAATATCTAAGTGGAGAATATCAAATTCCTATCCCAAAGACAAGAAGAAGTGGTAATGGTCAAAAAATTATTCTTAAAGGCATTAATGTAAACAACCTTAAAAATATTGATGTAACTTTTCCATTAGGAAAATTTATTTGTGTAACTGGGGTTTCAGGTTCAGGAAAAAGTTCCTTAGTTTCTGAAGCTTTAGTAAAAAATTTACAAAAAATTCTTTCTGATCCATTTATTATTGCCCCAAAAGTAAGAGATATTGTTGGTGTAAATAATGTTGATAAATTAGTAGTAGTTACTCAAGAACCAATTGGAAGAACTCCTAAATCTAATCCAGCCACTTACACTAGTTTATTTGATGATATTCGATCATTATTCGCTAATACTAATGAAGCAAAAGCAAGAGGGTATAGCAAATCTAAGTTTAGTTTCAACTTAGATGGTGGTAGATGCGAAAAGTGTCATGGAGACGGTTACTTAAAAATCGAAATGCACTTTTTACCAGATGTCTATATTAAATGTGATGAATGTAATGGAAAAAGATATAACAATGAAACTTTGTCCATTTTATATCGAAATAAATCTATTTATGATGTTTTAGAAATGTCAGTTGCTGAAGCTTATGACTTCTTTATCAACATCCCAAGCATTAAACATAAATTAGAAATAATGAATGATGTTGGTTTAGGTTATTTAAAACTTGGTGCACCAAGCACTACTCTTTCAGGAGGGGAAGCCCAAAGAATTAAACTAGCTAAATTCTTGCAAAAAAAAGCTAATAGCAAATCAATTATTGTCTTAGATGAGCCTTCTACTGGTTTACATCCCCATGATGTAGCTAAACTGATCCAAGTTTTAAATACCATTGTTGACCGTGGTACCACTGTTATTGTAATTGAACATAACCTAGATATAATCAAATGTGCTGATTACGTGATTGATTTAGGACCAGATGGTGGAGATGCTGGTGGCAAAATAGTTACCACAGGCAGTCCAGAACAAATCATTAAAGATCAAAAAGTCTCTTATACTGCTCAATATTTAAAGAAAGTTTTGCAAGACAACAAATCATCTAAAAAGCAAAACCAATAAAACTATTTTTATCAATATATAATCTTTAACATATTTATGGCTTTATGTCTGACAAGAAACAATTAGTAGCAAAACCTTCAAAAATAGATAACTATCTTAATGCAGATAAAGGCTTTAAAAAGTTCTTACAATGATTTAGTTTATCTAAAGAAGACAAAGATAAAATCAAACAATTAAAAAAACAACTTTCTAAAGACAAAAACAGCAAAAAAACTAATTTTAATAAACAGCATATTTTTGAAATATGTAATCTTAATTTGTTTTATGGTAATAACAAACAAGCATTGCACAACATCAATTTAAACATCAAAAAAGGAGAAGTTACTGCTTTTATTGGTCCTAGTGGTTGCGGTAAATCAACCTTATTATGATGCTTAAACCGTTTAAATAATGCTGTGCCAAATGTTAGGATAACAGGCAACATTTACTTTGATGATGGAACTAACATCAATAGTAAAAAACTTAGTCATATTGAACTAACTACTAGAGTAGGGATGATCTTTCAAAGATACCTGCCTTTCCCAATGACTATTTATGAAAATGTGGCTTATGGACCAAGATGTCATGGAATCACTAATCAAAAGATTCTTGATAACATTGTCCGTGATGCTTTAGTTGATGCTGCTTTGTGGGATGAAGTTAAAAATAATCTTCATGATAAAGGTACTAGTTTATCAGGTGGACAACAACAACGTCTTTGTATTGCTAGAGCTATAGCTCTACATCCAGAAGTTTTGCTCATGGATGAACCTACTTCTGGACTTGACCCAATTGCTACTAGTAAGATTGAAAATTTAATCTTAAAGTTGAAAAAAAAATATACAATTATTCTAGTGACCCATTCAATGGCACAAGCTCAACGTGTGTCGGATAATACTGTTTTTTTAAGTAATGGTAAAGTTGTTGAACAAGGACCAACAAAAATTATTTTTACTGCTCCAACTCAACACGAAACCAAAGACTATATTTTAGGAAGGAATTAATTATGAATTGATATATCCATGTTGGACTAATTGCTGCAGCTTGTGTGGCAATTTACAATGTTCCAATGTTTATTAAAATTTTAAAAACCAAAAATACTGCTGGTATTTCCTTAATTATGTATATCTTGCTGGTAATGGCTTGCTGATTCTTCTTTATTAATGGTTTAGGAATGATGCTTGATGGATCTAACCAAAATAATGTTTATAATGGTTTACCAATTTTTTTAGCTAATTTATTTGGTGGAGCTTTTTCAACCATTATTTTAACAATTAAGTGTAAAAACATGATAAATGCTAAAGCAGCTAATTTATCTGAAGCAAAATATTGTGAAGAAAAATTACTTCAAGCCAGAAGCAAGAAAAGAGAAAAAATTTAATTATGGCAATTAATTATCAAAGCCTTAAGATTTCTGAAAAAGAATTGCAAAACTATTTTATGTCTTATGCTAAGCATATTTTAAATATGCAAGAGATTTTACTTGAGCTTTTGAAAGATGAAAAAGCTGTTACCCCAAGCATTTTTAAAAAAGTTGAAACTATGGAAAACAAAGCTAATGAATTTGAGGCAGAAATTATGAATGAATGCATCTGAGTCATATCTAAAGATATGCCACGTGCTAACCATTTGCGATTCATTATTGCTATTATCAATTCTATTAAAGATCTAGAAAGAATGGCAGACTATGTGATTGCTTCAGTTGCTATATTTTATAAATCTAAACAACCTAAAGAAATGTATCGTTGAGGTAATCAAGTTTGACAAAAAGCTCACATTTTATTCCGCGCCGCTTACAATCAACTTTTAATTAGTACAAAAAATAATGGCGAATTTTATCGTAAAGTTGTTGTACCATCATATAATAAATTTGCTAAAGAATATAAAAATATTCTCAAACAAGTTTTTGCTTATCTATCTAAGGCTAAAAACCATCCCGCTTTCCAAATTCTTGATATTTTTAGGGATGCAGAAAGAACAGCTAGTCATATGACTAATATTGTTGAAAACTTTGTATTTATTCGTGAATATATGTTTTATTTCGAAGGCAAACAACATAATACTAAATTTGAATAATCTACAGTAGGAAATAATATGAACAAAATTGAACTTATTTGTCTTGGCGGTCAAGATGAAAAACAAAAATGCTGTCAAGCATTAGTGGTTGATGGTGATATTTATGTAATTAATGCAGGAATTTCCACTCCTGCCCAAACTACTTTAGGTGTACAAAAAAGTATTCCTGATTTTAGTTATTTATTTGATAATAAGGATAAAGTTAAAGGTATTTTTATTTCTAGTGCTGAATACAATAACTTTGGTGCTCTAGAATTTTTAATTGATCAATTACCTAAAGTACCAATCTACACTAGTTACTTTGGCAGATTTGTGATTGAAAGTTATTTCAAAACTTATGTTTATAACAATCCCATCAACAAAAATAAGAAGTTTAACCTAACAATTAAGACTTTTAAACCATTAGAAAAACAAAATTTTGGTTCGTGTGAAATAACTGCTTTTAGAACCACTAGTTATTTCTTAAATTCTTTAGGTTGAATTTTTACAACTGTTGATGGATCAATAATCTATTTAGACCAATTTATTGTTTCCACTGGTAATAGTAGTAGTTTTAATGATTTAATTAATGAAATTAATAAAATCACTAATAAGAAAAACTTATTATTACTTGCTCCAGTTGGAACAAACATTAATCATTTTGGTTTTACCAGTCCTAACTATTCTGTTTCATCATTTTTTGATAATACTATCATTGATTCTCAAGGCAGAGTTGTCGTAGCTATTGATGCTTGTGACTGGTATAAATTAATCTCACTAGCAGCTATTTGTGCTAAAAAGTCTATTCCTTTTTATATTCACAGCAAAATAATTAATGATTGTTTTGACTACTTGTTAAAAAACAAAATTATTTCTTTACCAACATTATTAAAACTAAAACCTGAAAATGTTGCTAAAGCAGAAAGAGCTGTCATTGTCGTTTCTTCATATCGCCAACAATTAGTAAGGATTTTGCAAGAAATTGTTGATGGTGAAGATAAAACTCTTACTTTTAAACCAAATGATACTTTTGTTTATGCTTTACATACGGAAAATGGTTATGAAAAAGTTGAAGCAAACATTTTTGACAACATTAAACGTCTTAGAATTGGTAATTTAATAAGTTTACCTAAAGATATTCTGCTGTTATCTCAAAGCCGAGAAGACCATAAATTTATCATTAACTTATTAAAACCGAAATATCTTATTCCTTTAAATGGTCTATATATGTATTTAAACAAATACAAAAGTTTAACCGCTGCTTTAGGCATTAATAAAAACAATGTTTTATTAGTTAGTAACGGTTTTGTTATCCATTTTAAAGATGGATTTCTAACTAAAGAAAAGAAACACTTAAAATTATTCGAACAATACATTAATAGTCGTGGAATTAATGATTTCAATAGTTCAGGCTTATTTGAATGCGAACAAATGGCAACTAATGGTTGTGTTTTAGTTTCATTATTACTTGATAAAGATAAAAAACAAGTTTTAAAATACAACTATAACTCGGTTGGTGTTACTAATGTCACCAATGACCAAAACAAAGAACTTTTAATGGAAATTAACAAAACACTTAATGAAATCATTGTTGAATTATTAAAACAATTAAATGATAACCATAATGGTTTATCAAAGGAACAACAAGAATATTTCAAAAAACAAGTTATTAAACAATTTGATAAGAAATTTGGTAAAAAACCATTAGTTTTACTAACCATCATTTACAACCATACGATTAAAAATATCAAAGAAAAGGATAAGCATTAATAATGTCATCTAAAGTGCAAGCAACACTAACTTATATTCATAAGGTATTTGTTTGGTTTTAGATCAACCATTAAAGATTATCAGCAATTTCAACCTGTTATATTCCAAGACATGAATTAAACTATAATCTAAACGTTTTGAATTCTACTTATGACCAAAAAAACAAAAAAAATGTTTAATCAAACTTTTTTAGTCCTAGCTAAAAAAACCTTTTTTAAAAAATATCCCAATAGCCAAGAAAAAATTGCTAGTATTAAGCAAATTCATTCTGGCTATACAAACTATTCTTTCTTATTTACTCTAAAAAACAAAACTAAGTTCCAAGTAAGAATCCCTAATGATGGTAATTTAGTAGACAGATATTGTGAATATCAAATAATTAAACTTTTAAATGATAAAAACTTTGTTTATTATGATACTAAGACCGGTATTGCTATCAAAAAATGAATTGAAGGCACTAACCCAAAGATAACCAATGCCAAATCACCAATCTTTTTAAATAAATTATTTAAGCAAATCTATCAAATTCATAAATTATCAAAAAAACACTATACAAAATTTAAAGCTTTAAATTTTGCTTTTTACAATACTAATGTTCATCAATTACCACCTATAGCAAGAAAAAAATATTTAAAACTTTACAACCAACATAAAAATGATCCAGTAGTAATTAATCATAGTGACATCAATTTAGCTAATATTGTTCTTTCTAAACAAAATCAAATCCATTTGATTGATTTTGAATGAGTAATTTTAGCTCCAGACTATTGAGACTATGCTAACTTTTTCCGTGAACAATTGTTACCACTCAAATATGCAAAACTACTAAACAAATACATTAAAAACTTTAGTTTTGATGTATTTTGTGAATTTGTTTTCTTATGTACATGTTTTGCTTATTTATGAACATTTAAAATGCCAAAAACCACGAAAATAATCAACTATCGTAAATTACAATTGAAAAAAATACAGAAATATGTTAAATATAAAGTAAAATAGGTAATTATGGAAAAGACAAATTATTTACAAAAAAAGACTTGATCCATAAAAAAAGTTGGAGCATTTTGAAACAACCTCTCAACATTTTTAAAAGCTATTATTGTTATTAATGTTAGTTTATTATTAACTTTGTTGGTTATTAATTTAGTTAATTTAGTAGTTCCTTTTATTCCTCAACAACAGCTAGATGAAAACCAACCTACTAAAGACACTCTTTTCGATATTCCTAAATGACTAACATTTATCATTACTTTCTTTGGGTCAACCTTTAATCTTGTTAGTATTACCTTAATGTACTATAAAAAGAAATCAACTTTTATTTGAGGATTATTAGGAGTAATTTGTCTTGGCCTAATACATTTACAAAACAAATTATGAGGATTAGTAATTATTTATTGAGGATATTATGTCATTACTCAGATAATCATGTTTTTTTGGTGAGGCAAAAAAATCAATAGTGATAAAAAAATTATTACCAGTCATGCAAAACTTGATGAGTTTATTTTAATTTGTTTATTACTAACATCAATCGCTATTAACTTTATGTTGGTCAGACAAAATGTACCGAAAGTTCAAGAATGATTACCAACAAAAGATCCATCTCCTATTGTGTTGTTTTTAGATAGCTTTATTATGTCTTTTGCTCTTAGTACCGTTTACTTTGTAGCTAAAAGATATATTGAAAGATGAATTATTTCTCTTATTGTTGATAGTGCACAAGTAGTTTTGTATGTTATTTTAATTGTTTCTAATATTCAAGAAGGAAAATATTTATCTATGACAAGTAATATTGTCTTTTTATTAACTGCTATGACTTTATTTGCTCTTGCTTTGTATGGTTGAATAAACTGAAATAGAGATCATAAATAAGTATGTTTATTAATTGATTATGACAATTCATGCTTAAAATAATAGGTTGTTAACACAGTAATAAAAAACAGTTTGTGAATATATTTCTAAGGTTAATACATCATTTATATAACTTCAAAAAAACAATAAGTTCAACATTATAAATAGTAATAAAAACAATTGGTAGAACTACGGACTTCAAATCCGTGTGTTGTGGGTTCAAGGCCTGCCACCCCACCATTAGTAAATTTAAGAAAGGAAAAAGTTATGTTAAATTACTGATATGAATGATATGCAATAATGGGTTTTATTATTTTCTTAGCAGGTATACTCATTTTAGTTAAAGATAAAACTTTACTTTACAGAGAATGTCCTAATTGCCACCAATCTAAAAAAGTAAAGTTTTCTATAATAGGTTTAGGATTGTTGATTTGTTCTGCTGTTGGTAGTATATTTGCGTTGATATACCTAATTATTAAGATAAATGCATTTAGATGTGACAAATGTCATTGTCTAACACAAAGAATATACGCAGTACATTCTAATAAAAGTAAACAATAAAAACTAAATAATATGTTGTTTTATCAATAAAACAACATATGCTGCTAACTTGAATAATATAACTGAAGGTGGTCTATTAGATACTCAACAATCATTAAAGCATTACTATGGCAATGAGTCAATGTTAAAAACTTTATTATTTTTTACTATAATCATTGTGATTTAGGGGTGTAGTTCAATTGGTAGAACTACGGACTTCAAATCCGTGTGTTGTGGGTTCAAGTCCTGCCACCCCTGCCATAATAAAAGGATTTAAGAAATTAGAAATATAAACAGGTGAATACCTTACAAAAACTATTATACATAAATCCAGCACAAAATATATTTTTTAATTTTTATTGAGAGGAACAAATGCCTAAAATTAATAATTTTACTGGAAAAACATTCGGAATTTGAAGA
>JAFSMC010000006.1 GCA_017448105.1 bacterium
AATCTTTTTGTCATGCAAATAAATAACAATGTAACAATAATTATTTGTTGTATCCAAAAATAAATCATATTGCTGTTTTTTCTTAATTTTTTGCATACTTCTTAAAAATATTATCTGGTTGTTTTGTAAAAGTTAATCTTTTTTTAGTAATAGGGTGAATGAAAGATAATTTGTAAGCATGTAAAAATTGACCATAATTTTTAACATTATCATTTTGCCCATAAATGTCATCATTAAAGATAGGATGATTAATATAACTTAAATGTACTCTTATTTGATGAGTTCTTCCTGTTTTTAATTTGCATTCAACTAATGTTAAATTCTTAGGCAAATTTTTCAATAGTTTTACTTCCGTGATAGCTGGTTTACTATTTTTGATATTAGCTACTTGCATTTTATTAGTATTTCTTTTACGACAAATAGGTAAATCAATGGTAACTTTTTTCTTATCAAAATGGTTATGACATAAACAAAGATAAAAACGTTGTAACTTTCTGACCATAATTTGCTTTTGTAGTTGATGTAAAACATCTAAATTTTTGGCAACCACTAATAAACCAGAAGTGTTTTTATCTAAACGATGAACAATACCGGGTCGATTAGTATTGTTCATAAAGTTACCTAAGTAATATACAAGACGATTAGCAATAGTATCTTGTTCATTAAAACTAGTTGGATGAGTTAAAACATTTTTAGGTTTATTTATAACTAGAAGATAATCATCTTCATAGATGATATCTAATGGCAATCTACATGGTTGCAAGTTAATATCAATTTGGTTAATTTGTTTAAAGTTTAAAACAGAAATTTTATTATTTGGTTTTACCAAAAATGATCCCTTAATGATAACTTTTCCATCAACACTAACGTTCCCAGATTTAACCAATTTTGTGGCTTTAGTTCTTGAGCAATTTACTTGCTTAGCAACTGTTTCATCAAGTCTTTTAGTTTGACAATTAATTTTTAACATTTTTCTTAGCTTTTCTTGGAAATATTACTGATATAAAAACATTAATGACTAACCCAAATCCACCAGTAACAACCATAACATCTGGCATATTAAAAACAGCAAATTCTTTTCAAAAACCAAAATGGAAATAGTCCAAAACTGCATTATTGATGCATGGTCTTTGGATAAGATTAAACAAACCACCAAGTAAAACAATATACAGCAAGAATAAATAAGACCTTTCTCTAACAAATATTGTTACAATAAAAACACCAACTGAGCATAATGATTGAATAACTAAAATAGCAACAAAATTATTACTAAAAGCACCAAAAGCTCCACTAGTATTCCAAACTATATCTAAATAAATAAAACCATTTTTCCCGTAAGGACATCCTTGTTGATCTTTTAATCAGAAAAAGAATATTAATGACAATGGGATGACAACTAAATTAGCAATGGAAAACATGTATAGTTTGTCTAAAATACTCTTTTTGTTTCAAACAAAAGTAGATCAGTAATCTTTAAAAGACATAGGCATTATCTTACAGAATATTTTACTAAAATATATATTATTATAAATGTATGGAAAATCGTGGGTCTTTTTTGATTGATAAATCTTCAAAATTCAAAACTAAACCGCTTTGGATTTTTTTATCAATCATAATATTTATTGTCATTCCTTTTGTCAATATTTGATTATTATTGGGTGAATTTAATTTATTAAATCAAAACAATGTAGTTGCCATTAACCAAACTTTATGACAAGGAAAAGTAACTAGTGAAAATATTCAAAGTTTACTAGTTTATGAACCCTTTGTAAGAGTTGAAGAAACAAAAACTTTTGAAATGATGATAAATGAATGACTAAACAAAAATATGCAAATTGTTGCTAATTTTACCAATTTTAATTGAATAGTATTAGTTCCTATTTTAATATTAATAGTCATTAGCCTTATTTATCCTTTTATCTTAAGATTATTTCATTTATTTGCTTATGATATTTTACCTTTTTCTATCAGTTTTAGTTGCGGATTTAGCATTTTATTTATTAGTGGGATGTGACCACACTTTCCACAACAAGATATGTTTCTTGTTTATTGACTATTAAGAATTATTGTCTTTCTTGCTTCTATAGTTATTGTCTTTTTTATTATTAATTTTATAGTTAACAAAATCCTAAGCCATGGAACAAATAATGTTTCTATTGCACTAAACTACTTTGAACAAACAAAAAACAATAACAAACTAGCTAAGAAAAACAGTTAGGTAAAATAACTATGCAATTTGTTGATCAATGTAACATTTATTTAAAAGCTGGTAATGGTGGATCAGGAGTAGTAGCTTGAAGAAGAGAGGCACACTATCCAGAAGGTGGACCATGAGGTGGAGATGGAGGTAAAGGTGGTGATATCATTATTTGTGGTGACCAAAACCTTAATACTTTATTACACCTAAGATATCGAAAGAAAATTTGTGCTAATAATGGACAAAATGGTCAAACAAAACTATGTTCTGGCAAAAAAGGCGAAGACATTATTATTAAAGTTCCTTTAGGTACCCAATTTTTTGATCGTGATAGTGGAAAATTACTAGTTGATATTGTTAATAATCATCAAAAATTTGTTATTTGCAAAGGTGGAAAAGGTGGTTATGGCAATGCCCACTTCAAATCAAGTACTAATAAAGCCCCAACTTTGTATGAAAATGGCGATTTAGGTGAAGAAGCTAATGTTGTTTTGAAATTAAAACACTTAGCTGATGTTGGTTTAATTGGTTTACCTAATGCTGGTAAAAGTTCTTTATTAACTGCTTTAACTAATGCAAAACCAAAAATAGCTAATTATGAATTTACTACCTTAACTCCTATACTAGGGGTATTAGAAAATAAAAAAAGAAAAATTATCATTGCTGACATTCCAGGTTTAATCAAAGGAGCCAGTGAAAACAAAGGTTTAGGTTTTCAATTCTTACAGCATATTGAAAGATGTCAACTTTTAATCCATGTAATTAGTCTTAATAAAGCCGATCATAGTAAAAAAATTTATGATGACTTCTTAACTATTCAAAATGAATTAAAGAAATACAATAAACAACTAATTGATAAACAACAAATTATTGTTGCTAATAAAATTGATGTTGATGGCAGTGACAAAGAACTTGAAATTTTAAAAGAAAAAATCAAAAAACAAAGTATTATTGCTGTCTCAGCCATAAGAAAAGATAACCTTACTACGTTAAAAAATAAAATCATTGCTATTTGTCAAAAGCAAAAAAAGAAAAAACCAACTGAAAGTTCCACAATTACATTACAACCAACTAAAAAATTTGACCGTAAGTTTGCTTTCAAACAAACTAGTCCCAATGAATGAACTATTACTTCTAAATATTTATCTTATTGATTACATAAAATCCCTCTAACTACAAAAGATAATATTTATCGCTTTAATCAAAAATTAAATAATTGCAATGTTGATCAAATTTTAAAAGATAATGGAGCTATATCTAAAGATACAATTATTATTGATGGTATCCAATTTGAGGTAGATTAATGAAAAACACATATCTAGCTAATATGAAGATAGACCAAAACAAAGTTTTGAAATATGCTGAATATTTGCATGATTTTTGTCATCAATATATCAAAAAAAACAAACTCAATGGAGTAGTTATAGGTCTTTCAGGTGGAATTGATTCAAGTACATCTTTAGCTATTTTAGCAAAGAAAAAAGATATCAAAATCACTGGGGTTTTTATTGATATCAACAGTAGCAAACAAGATAAGAAAAATGTTAATATGTTAGCTAAAAAATACCAGTTTAAATATCTTTCATTTAATTTAACTAGTATTTATCAAAGCATTGTTAAAACTTTAAAACTAAAAAATCATTTAGCTAAAATTAACCTTAAAGTTCGTTTGCGTACTTTGACTTTGTTTGCTTTAGCAAGTCAAAATAAACAATTAGTAATAGGTAACTCTAATTATGATGAAATAGTTACGGGGTTCTTTACTAAATTTGGTGATAATGCTTGTGATATTGCCTTATTATCGAGATTAGTTAAACACCAAGTAAAAATGATTGCTAAAGCTTATGGAGTGCCAAAAGTAATTAATGATCAAGCTCCTTCCGCTGGACTTTATGTTGGCCAAACTGATGAAAAAGAACTACATTCAACTTATAAAGCAATCGATCAATATTTGCTTTACAATAGCAAAATTAGTAAATCTGACTATAAAAATATCTCTAAACTGATAAAAATTAATCATCACAAAAATATTGCTCCACTTAAGCCGTTGGGCTTGAGCAATCTGAGACATTTAAAGTGCAAAAAATACAAATTTAATAATAAATAGTTTTTTTTATTAGCAATCACTATAATTAATGTAAAAATCAATATATAGCATGAAAAAAATAGCAAAAATAAGTTGTATTGGTTTATGCCTTCTTTGCCCTTTAGTTTTAATAACTGTTTTTGCTACTAATTGGGGTAAGCAATCTAATGTTAGCTGTGTTGGTTCAAGTGGAGTAAAACCATTTGTTGAACTTATTAGTCAAAACTATTCTAAACAATCTCTTGATATTACTGTAGAAGCTGGCGGGTCTGGTTTTGGAATTGATGAATTAGTTAGAGATCACTGCAATATTGGTACTACTAGCATTAATCCTCATCAACTTCTTAAAAATAATGATGAAGCTTACAATGCTTGAAAACAAAAACGCATCAAAACCATTACAATTGGTTGAGAAGCAATTTGTCTTGTTTACAAATTACCAAGCAGTTTAAGTTTACAAGCACAAAAAAACTTTGAAGTTTCTATCACCAAAAAAAATGTTAAAAAATTATTCTCTACTTTTTCTGGTTTTAAAGAAGATGATGAAATAAATTGACTTGACTTTATCCCAGAAAATACTCAAAAAAACTTTAATGAGAATGACAAATTTATATTAGAAAATAATAATATTATTCCATATGTTAGATCTGGTGGTAATACTACTAGTGGAACTGCTATGGCTTTTTGTCGTGAAACTCATTTTAATGACTTTAATTTTGATACTTTACCTATCCACCAAAGACAAGCCTTTGAAGCTGGTCAATATGGTCATGATATAGAAATATATCAAACTGATGAAGCTAATTCAAGAAGTTGGGATATGTTTTGTAAAAACAACATTCCAGGATCAATGTTGTATTTATCATCTGGTTTTGTTGAAACTAACATGAAGTTAATTAAAGACTATGGATATAAAATTGCTAAATATGATGGTGTTGAATATAACTTACAAACTGCTAAAAATCATGAATATAAATGATTTAGACCTATCAATTGTTCATTTTCTTTAGCAAATGAAAAGATTAAAAAATTCTTACAAGACACACTAGATAATTGAACTGTTAATGATGAATTATTTACTAAAAATGGTGCTTTTTTAGTTAGCAAAACTGAAATTAAATCTATGTACTTAGAAAACCAAGAATGATTAAGTGATGCTGAAATAGAAGAGAGGGAAGGGCAAACAGTTTATGGAGCCGTACCAGAGCTGTAAAGTATGATTTGAAATAACATAATCACTAAAAAACACTTAGCTGACAGTATTGCAAAAAATTTTTGTAAAATCATTGCTTTAAGCTTTTCTTTGCTGTTTGCTTTATTAGTGGTTTTTGTGATTATTGCTTCAATCCCAGGTTTTAGCACATACAAATTTAGTGATATATTTTTCACACTAAAATATGATTTAACTACTAATAAAGCTAGTATTTGATTACCTTTTGTTATTACTATCTTTACTTCTGGTTTAGCAATCTTAATTGCTACACCAGTTGCTATTAAGACAGCAACTTTTATTAAATTTAGAGTGCCTGCACGATTCAATCATTTAGCAAGAATTATTATTGAATTGTTAGCTGATATACCTTCTGTTATCTTTGGGTTGTTTGCTATCCAATCTTTAGGTAGCTTCTTATGTTGAATCTTTCATCTAAAAACTAATTACAACCTAATTAATGCTTCAGTAATGTTGGCATTCATGATTATTCCGACCATTACTAGCATGACATTAACAGCTTATGATGGAGTTAATGACAATATGCTTATTGCTCCAATTGTTTTAGGAAACACTAAAACAAGAGCAATTTACAAAGTGTTCAAAAAAGAAACTTATGGAGCAATCATTGTAGCTATTATTATTGCTTTAGCAAGAGCTATTGGCGAAACTATGGCGGTAAACATGATTTTACAAGCTCAATCTTATAACCAAGTATTTGATAGTGGTTTCTTAAACATTACAACTTCATATTTAAAAACTTTAGGAAGCTTGATTGCAACCAATATGTTTGCTGAAGGTGGTGGTAAAGGCCTTCAAGGTTTATTGTTTATTTATGGTTTTTGCTTGTTTATCTTCGTTATGCTTTTAAACATTATTGCCACAAGATTAATTAAGAAAAGCAATTTTATCAAGAAAAACTTTTATCAAAAAATTAACTTCTTTTTTTGAAAAACAAAAAGTAGTGTTGTTTTCTTTTTTGACCGTTTGTTATTCAAACAAAAAAATACTAATCTTGATAAAAATAGCAAAACCAAAAATTTAACTGCCTACTATTTAAGTCAAAGCAAAAAATGATTGTGAACGACATTATATGACTGATGAAAAATCTTTTGAGAAGTAATTTGTTTTAGTTTTGTCATTGGTTTTGCCAGTTGAATTATTCTTGATATCTTTATTAATGGAATTATTGGTATGAGTAGTTCATCTACTTTGTTAAGCGCTTCTAAAGGATCTACTGGTCAAGCTTTTGTCAACACCATTTTAGTTATTACAGTAGCAGTATTATTAGGCTTTCCTATTTCCTTAGCAATTGCTATCTATTTAAATGAATTCTTGCCAGAAAACTCAAAACTTAAAAGAATCATGCTTTTCTTCTTTGATTCTTTAGGAGCAACACCAAGTATTTTATTTGGAATGTTTGGTTTAATCTTCTTTGTTCAAACACTAGGATGAACAAACAATGGAACTAGTGGTAAAAGTCTTATTGCTGGTGCCTTGACAATTTTGATAGTTATTTTACCTAACTTTATTCGAATGATTGTTCAAGCTTTACAAACTCAACCAACTGACATCAGAAATTGTTCTTATGCTCTAGGGGCAGGAAAATGAGAAACTATTAGAAAGATTATTTTACCAGCTTGCTTTAAACCAATTGCTACCGCCATTGCCTTATCAATTGGTAGAATCTTAGCCGAAACTGCTCCACTATATTTGACTGCTGGATTAGGTACAAGTAATGCTATTGCCTTAGATGCTCCAGGCCAAACCTTGACCACAAGAATTTATGCACAAATTTATATTAATGATTATCAAAAAGCTAACCATACTATGTATGAATGTGCTTTAATTACGATGTTATTTATCTTATTAATTTTGTGTGTCATCCATATCTTAATCCCTAAATATTTTCAATACATAGAGCAAAAAAAGAAGAAAATAAAAAAATATAATTTTAAGAAACAAACAAAGCAAAAAAAATTATGCGCGCAATAGGATTAGATTTAGGAACAAAATCTTTAGGCGTTGCTATCAGTGATAGCAATAAGATCATTGCTTCTGGCATTAAAAATTTTAGATATACCAACAATAGTCTTGATTTTTGTATTAAAAAAATCCAAGAAATTGTGAAGCAATATAAAGATGTTGACACAATTGTTTTAGGTTATGCTAAATATAAATCTGGGGATAAGAGCACACAAACTTATCTTGCTGAACAATTTATGGACTTGCTAAAGCAAAACTTTAAACATCTTAATTTAGTTTTTCATGATGAAAGTTATTCAACTACTAGTGTAATAAGCCAAATGAAAGAAGTAGGACTCAAATACAGCCAAATTAAGAAAAACAAAGATAAAATGGCAGCAGTTTACATCTTACAAGACTGAATTAATAGTAATCATGTCAGCAAATAAAATTTTATTAGAATTAAAACAACTTTGTTTTGAACATAAAGTTCCTATTATGAGAGACAAAACTTTACAAGTACTAACAAAACTTGCAAAAAATAAAAAGATTTTAGAAATTGGCTCAGGGTTTGGTTATTCTTCATTGTCAATATGGACAAATGGTCAACCAAAAACTATAACTACTCTAGAAAAGGATAAGCGGTCTTTTGAAATATGTAGAACATATTTAAAAGATACTAACATCACTATTCACAATACCTCTGCTTTTGATTGAATCCCAACAAAACAAGATAAATATGATCTTTTGATTTTGGATGGTCCAAAATCTAACCAAAAAGCACTATTTCAAAAATATCTACCATTTTTGAATAGTGATGGATATATTTTTATTGATAACACTAATCTTTTTAGTGAAATTCATCAACTAACACTAAGACAAAAAAAACTTAAACAAAAGGTAAATGATTTTATAGAATTTTTAAAACATTTAAATCCTGAAAAATTTCAAATATCTTTTTTTAATATAGAAGATGGATATTGTATTATTAAATTGATTAAATAAATTTTATGCTAATTTGAACTAATCCTATATCTTTTAAACATGCTTTAAAATTATTAACTAATCCACATCTTGATGTTTTAATTGTTGGATCAAATAAATTTAATATTTGTAATAGTTTTGATCTAAGAGATCAACAATTAACCCGATTGATTAAAAATAAGTCAAATAAGAAAATAATTGTTTCTCTAAACAAAATTTTCCATGAAGATGAAATAGATAATTTAAAAAAATATCTTAAAACATTAAAAAACAAGAAAATTGATGGCATCATTTTCCAAGATTTTGGTGTTAAACAAATATGTGACGAATTAAATCTCAAAACTACCTTTATTTATTGTGGTAATTCATTAGTTGTTAATTATGGTCAATTATCTTTTTATAAAGATAACAACATTAAAATTGTTCAATTATCTAATGAATTATTCTTAAATGAAGTTAAACAAATGCAAGACAACAAAAATGGTGTGCATTTGTTAATGCAAGTTGAGGGTTATACAATGTTAACTCAAAGCAAATGAAAGTTGTTGTCAGCATTTAAAAGACAAAAGAAGATTAAACAATCACTTGTAGATCAACCATTGTTATTAAAAGAGGAATTAAGAAAAAATATGAATATTATTCTTGAAGATAACCATGGAACTTATTTATTTAATGGTTACAACACAAGCTGTTTAGAAATAATGAAAGACTTAAAAGATCTTGATTCATTACTTATCAATGGTTTTATGCATGATCAAACTTGGGTTGATAGCACAATTAACATTTACTATCAATTACTTAACAAAAAAACTAATCTTAAGAATTTAATTGAATTTAGAAACAAAATTAATAAGACAACTACAAATGGTTTTTTAAATGCTCCAAAAGGATTGTTAAACTTGCAGACAACTAACAATGAAAAATAAAATTGAATTATTAGCCCCAGCCGGCAATTTAGAAAAAGCAAAATTTGCCATCAACTTTGGAGCAAATGCAATATATTTAGGTGGTAAAATCTTTAGTTTGCGTGCTCAAAGCACTAACTTTGCTTTAAAAACTATCAAAACAATTATTGATTATGCTCATAAAAAGCATTGCAAAGTTTATATTGTTGTAAATATTTTATGTCACAATAGTTTCTTAAAACAATTAAAACCATATTTACTACAATTAAATGTGTTCAACCCAGATGGTTTGATTGTTGCTGATCCATTTGTTATCCAAATGGCTAAAAAATATTGTCCTAATGTTGAGTTGCATCTTTCGACACAACAATCAATTACCAATCACAAAGCAGCTTTATTTTTCAAAAAAAATGGAATTAAAAGAGTTATTACTGCTAGAGAAGTTGATTACAAAAATTTAACTTCTTTATGCAAACATTTAAAAGGCAAAATGGATGTTGAATATTTTGTCCATGGGGCTTTATGTGTCAACTATTCAGGAAAATGTATGTTATCCAACCATTTTACTTTACGTGATGCTAATGTTGGAGGTTGTGCTCAATGTTGCAGATGAAATTGAACAATTTTTGATAAGAATAAAAAACTTATTGGTGGTGATTTTTCGATGAGTTTAAAAGATAATTGTTTGGCAAAATCACTAGTAGCTTTAGCAAAGACTGGCATTAATAGTTTGAAAATTGAAGGACGAATGAAAACATTGCACTATCTTGCTACAGTAGTAAATAGTTACAGACATCTGTTGGACAACTTCCCACCAGCAAATAAATATCTTAAAGAATGAAGTAATGAATTACTTAAAGCCGCTAAACGACCAATTTCAGATGGTTGTTTCTTAAAACCTATTGATCAAACAAAACTAATATATCATGATGATGATAAATCTTATATAAAACAACAGAACTTTGTTTTTATTGTTACCAAACAAATCTCTAAACATAAATATGAAATAATTTCTAAAAATTATTTCACTATTAAAAATAAAATAGAAGTTTTAAGCCCAAATTGTAACTTGCAAAAAATAATATTAAAAAGTATTTATGATATTGCCAATGAATGTAATGTAAGTATTGTTAACAAACCGATGTTTAAATACATCATTGAAACAAAAAATCACACATCCTTAAAAACAAATGATTTAGGTAGAATTTGCAAATAAAAAATCAGGAAAATCTCCTGATTTTTGAGCATTTATAAATGAGCTTTATTTGTTTTATTCAGCACTTTTCAATTTCTTTTCTAATCCTGCATATGAAATCACATTATTATCTATATCTTTGAAGTTATCACATACAAGCATAATAAAGTCAACAATTACTCCTATACCAAACAATCCAAACGTAAACAAATATAGAACACCTGTACCAATTTTACCAACATAAAATCTATGAATACCTAAACCGCCAAGAAAAAAACAAAATATAATTGCAGCTATTCAAGATCTTCCACTAGTTTTATTCATAACTTTAAACCTCTCCATATAATTACTTCTTTATATTATTATAATATTGTACAACCGAAAAGCTAAGTTTTAGTAAGCTCTAGCAAAATAAACAACATCAGTTGTTTCTTGCCCACTATAAAAGCATTTATTAGCTGGTTGATTTTCAATAATACATCTAGTTGTTGCCCCCGTCATTTCTTTAATCTTTTGTTCATTAACACTAGATAATTTAAAGTATGCTTTTACCATTTTTTTAGCATTAATTGCTTGTTTAAATTCTTGAAAATTTTTAACTTGAACAATATTAACAGACATTCTTAATTTTGCTTTGTTATACAAATCAAGATCATAATGTTCAATACATTTTTTTAAACAAGGTGCAAATTTAGCAGCAGTAACAACTTTCTTTTCATTAGAATCGCGACGAATAATTGTCACTTGCTTATTCATAACTTCATTAGCACCAATAACAAGTACAAATGGAGTCCCTTGTACTTGAAAATTATTAATTTTATAACCGATAGATTTATTATTATTATCAATCACTACACGATATTTCTTAATTAAGTTTTGGCAAACTTTTTTAACATAATTCTTAGTGTTTTTGTCAGTTTTATCATTCAAAACAACAATACCAATTTGAATTGGAGCAATAGAAAATGGTAAAACTAAACCATTATCATCACTATGAGTCATAATTAAAGCACCAATGATTCTAGTACTTAAACCTGCAGAAGTCTGATAACAATATTGATAATCATTGTTTTTAGTTTGAAACTTCAAGTTGTAAGCTTTAGCAAAATTTTGTCCCAAATAATGACTAGTAGAACATTGCAATGCCTGTCCATCAGGCATTAGAGCTTCAAGTGTATAAGAATCAACTGCCCCAGCAAATTTTTCACCATCTGTCTTTCTACCAGCAATAAAAGGTATTAATAGTTTGTCTTTTAGTACTTTTTTATAAATTTCTAAAGATTTAAGTGCTTGAGAACGGGCTTGTTGTTCATCAGAATGAAGAGTATGTAATTCTTGTCAATAAAATTCAGAAGTTCTTAAAAAAGGACGAGTATTTTTTTCTACTCTAAAAGTATTACACCATTGATTTAATAACAATGGTAAATCATTGTATGATCCAACAAGTTGTTTAAAACAATGACAAAAAGCAATTTCAGAAGTTGGTCTAACAATTAATACTTCAGAAGAATTAGGAGCTTTGGCGACAAATGTTTCTGGACTAAAATTTTTTACATGTTCTTTTTCTTTTAAAAAGTCGCTTTGTTTCATAAAAACAGGCAATTGGACATTTTTAACACCTATTTTTTGAAATTCATCATCAATAATCTTGACAATGTTTTGCCAAATAGCTCAACCATTAGGCATAAAACAAATAGTTCCTTTTACTGAACCATACATTGCCAATTTTGCTTCCTTAATAACTGACGTGTATCAACCAGCAAAATTATTATTTTGAGAAATAATTTGATTATTTTTCATTGTTGTTTGTTTGTCCTTTATTCAAATTTCCAGTGTTTTTATATCTTTATTTAACTAACCTGTTATACCATTCAACAACATAGGTTTCTTTAATATCTTGATTTAATTCTTCACGTTTTGGAAAACGCACATATTCACCAATTTTTTTGATATTATCAACTTTAACAAAATCAAGTGGTTTAACCATTTCGTTATTCTTAACAATCGGTAGATTTAAACTTTTTTCTTTAATTGAAATTAATGATCCAACTTTAGCAATAGTTGAAGGAATAGTACATTTTTTACTATTTAGTAAAACATGTCCATGGTTAACCAATTGTCTTGCTGCTCTTCTTGTCGGAGCAAACCCCATCCTATAAACCAGATTGTCTAATCTACTTTCCAGAACGATTAAAAGGTTCAAAGTGTTAGAACCTTTCATCCCTTTAGCAATTTTAAACAAACGACGGAATTGACGGTCATTCATCCCGTACATAAATTGTAATTTTTGTTTTTCTTGTAATTGTTCACCATAACCCGACAATTTTCTTTTGTTTTGACCATGCTGACCAGGGGCATAATTACGTTTTTTACCTTTAATAAATTCTTTATTGTTTTCCAATAATGAAAAACCAAGTCGACGTGACTTACGATTAATACTACCTAAATACCTTGACATTTATTCTTTATTTTCCTTGATAATTATTAAAATGATTATTATTTAAATCTACACAATATTAAAATAACGCTTATTTTGCTATTTAACATTAATAATTTCGGTTTCCAACAGCTTACTTACTATTAAACTTAAGTTGTTAACTATACAAAACAATGTTATTTTGCTGAAAGTGCAAAATAATTATACATATAAAAGCCAAGATTAATCCTTTTAATTAATTTTTACTAGAATCTTTTTTAGAACTATTCCAACCAATATATTTGAAAAACTCATTTGGTGATTCTAAATATTGTAATTGTTTCTTTCATAAATCTAAACAATATTCCATAGTTCAAATATATCCAATATTTTTTAAATTCAATCATCAATCATAATCTTCACGATTTGTTGTTTGCAAACACGAAATTTGTTCTAAAAAATCACCACTGTTAACATTACTGCCCAATGAAAGAACAAGCAAATGTGATTTTTCAAAATTTGCTGAAGAATCAACAATAACCAATGGTGGAGAAGAACAATTAACATTGACAATAAAAAGATATTGTTTAAAGGTTATCCCACGGTGAGAAATTAGTTTTTTGCCTTCAATATATTGTTCAAAAGAACTAGAATAAAATGACTTAAAATCCTTTCCTAAAGTTATACAACTAGTTAAATTTGGGCAATTTGAAAAAGTACTTATACCAATGCTTTCATTAACCATTATTTTACCTGTTCTTATAGCTTCACAATTCAAAAAAGCAAAATTATCCAATCTCTTGACATCAAGTTCAACATTGGTAAGATTTTTACACATATAGAATCCATATCTACCAATTTCTTCAATTGGATAATTAATTCGAACAGATGTAAGATTTTTATGTTCATTTGCTGCTTCGGGACCAATTTTATCAACTAAGTGATTGTAAATTACTTTCGGTTGATCAAAATCTAGTTCTTTAACCCAAGGTCTAATAGAAACAAGGGTTCAATTATCTTTTGATGTTTTTCTTGAAAAAATTAACCCATCTTCTTCATATTCAAGTCCATCAATAACATTGACATTTATTAGTTGTTTTAAATAAATTATTTGGTTTTGTGATTCACTACTCACAACTTCTATTTCTAGTTGATAATTGGTACAATAATCTGTAAAATCATTAAGTGTGTCTTGTGACAAATAAAGGTAAAATTTATCATCAATTATTTTAGTGTAAAAAAGATCATTGCCATTAGTATCAATAGATTTATTATTAATAACATTAACATTAATTTTAATTTTGTTAATTACTTGTTCAATTGGTAATGAAGTATCAATGTCTAAATCAATTGGGCAAATTTGATATTCATCGCCAGCTACAGCTATATAAGTTTCTTGGCAATTAGTTCAAGTAATTTTGTTAATAAAATTAGGTTTTTGCTTTTTTATATTAATTGTTAATTGTTTTGGATATGAATACAAATCAGCAATAGTTTTACTTTTTGCAACTATTGAAGGATGGTAAATACCATCGTCCTTGATACTATCATCAATGCAAAAACAATTATTTTTAATACCCATTCATGGTAATGAATCAACAATTTCAAAATCACATTCATGGTAATCATCCTTATATTTAGCAAGCATTTCTTGACTTTGATAACTTTTATTAGCCAAAACGCTAATATTGTCATCTGCAAAACATAAATCTAACCATTCAAGTTTATTGTCTGTAACTTGCTTAGCTTCTTTAGTGGTAGTGTTAGTAGTCTTTGAACTACAAGCACTACCAGTCAAAGTAGGCAGTGATAAACATCCTAAACCTAATAAATAACAAACTAATTTTCTTTTCATATTTTTATCTCCCATTATTAACAAAGAACAAAACATGGTTTTTGTTACATAAAAAATATTTTGTAACAAATTACCAAAAAAATATCTCTATTTAAGTAGGAGAAAAAGCAAAAAAATGAATGAAATATTATTATTTTTATCAATCAAATATTATGGTGATTGGTTAAACATCTATAACAGTCTACAAAAACGTGAACCTATCCCAAAAGAACAATTTTATGATGAAATCAAAAAAATTAAATGCGATTTTACAACTATTATTGATGAAGATTACTGCGACAATCTTAAAACAATATATAAACCACCATTTAGTATTTACCATTATGGTAACTATGAATTAACTAAAAACAAATCTATCAGTATTATTGGCGACTTTGATGATTTAAAACAACCATATCAAGATTACTTCACTAATAATAATGTGGTATTGATATGGTCATACCAATCACAAAAGAATATCTTTAAAATTCTAACTCAAATGTCTAAAAATAATATCTTTTTTAGTAAAGATATAGTTTCGCAAAAATATTTAAAATTTTTACAAAAAGATGATGAAATTTTAGCCAAAAACATGTTTATGTCTGAAATATGATGTCGTAATATAGATCATGATTATGGCAATCAAGATGATGAACGCCTATATTGTGGTATTAGTAAGACTATTTTAGTTGTTTCAAAACCACCGCACAAACAATGATTATCTATTTTAGCTTTTGCTAAAAAAGAAGGAATAACCATAAACGTTTTAAATAATGTTTATGAAGAAAACAAAAAAATCTTTAATGATATAAGAAATATTCAAATTATTAAATTCCCTCAACAAATTGACCAAATTTTATACAAAAAATAAAATTTTATATATATGTAATATATATAGATGAGTAATTAAATATTTTCAGTTAAGACTACATATAATCTACTGTGAAAATAAGTATTAGTCTAATTAGATAGTCTATGTTTTCTAATTTGTTAATTATTGAATCACCTAATAAAATAAAAACTATATCTAAATATTTAGGAAAAGACTTTAAAATCATTGCTACTGTTGGTCATATCCGTGATATTTCTTCAAATAATTCTAAAGCTTTTGATCAAAAAACTTATGAACCAATCTTTAAGATTATCAAAAAACCAAAATCAAAACAACCTATCGTTGATGAAATCAAAGATTTTGCTTCAAAAGCTAAGAAAATCTATCTAGCAACTGACCCTGACCGTGAAGGGGAAGCTATTGCTTGGCATGTTTACTCAGTATTATCTAAAAATGATCAAAATAAGTGTGTTCGTATTACTTTTAATGAAATTACCAAAGATGCTATTTATGATGCTTTTGACCATGAACGTCAAATTGAAATGCATTGAGTACAAAGTCAATTCACTAGACGAATTTTGGATAGAATTATTGGTTATGACTTATCAAAATTTGTAAAGACAAAATACCATGGTGTTTCAGCTGGAAGGGTTCAATCAGTAGTTTTAAAATTCCTTGATGAACGTGAAAAAGAAATTAATAATTTTAAGCCAAGAACTTGGTTTACTATTGACATTAAAATAAAAACTGGTAACAATGTGATTCTAAGAGAATTAGCCCCTAATTATGATGTAAAGAATATTACTATAGTTGATGATAATGAAAAAGGTTCAGGAATAGACTTTAAAACTGAAAAAGCGGCTGAATCTGTTGTTAAAGATATTAAGAAAAATGGTAAATTTAAAGTTTATTTAATTGACCCACCAAAAATTATTCGTTACAACTCGAAAGATCCATATAAAACATCGACTTTACAACAAGATGCTGTAACTCGTTTATCATGAAACTTGTCAAAAACAACCAAAATTGTTCAAGATTTGTACGAAGGTATTGATATTAATGGTGAACATAGCGCTTTAATTACTTATCCAAGAACTGATAGTGTAAGAATTTCAGCATCTTTTGCTGAAAAAGCAAAAAAATTTATTAAAGCAAATTATGGTGAAGAATATATCTTAAGAACTAAACGTTCATTAGAAAAACAAAAGAAAAATGAAAATGTTCAAGATGCCCACGAATGTATTCGTGTTATTGACCCATTCATTACCCCCAAATCACTTGAGGGAAAAATTGATCATGACTACTTTAAGTTGTATGAACTAATTTGGCGTCGTACATTAGCTAGTTTAATGGCTCCGTGCATTACTGAAGCAAAAATTACTCGTTTCATTTGTGCTGGTAGTAAGTTTTATACTTATGGTCGTAGCGTTGTCTTTGATGGCTATAGAAAAGTGTATCATGACAATGATACTAAAAAAGAAGTTAATGCTTTTGTTTACAAACTTAATAGTATTTATGAATTAGATAAAATAAACATTACTAAACACGTTTCTTCTCCACCTGATCGATTTACTCAAGCAAGCTTAGTAAAAGAATTAGATGAATCTGGTGTAGGCAGACCTTCGACATATAAAATGATGGCTAATATTGGTTTATCTAGAGGATATTGTGAATTAAAAAACAAAGCTTACTACATGACTGAACTAGGAACTTTGGTCATTAAAGGACTAAATACATACTTTGGTAAAGTAATTAATAAAGATTTTACTTGTGAAATGGAAAAACGTCTAGATCGGATTGCTGAAAATAAAGAAATTTGAAACGAATGACTAATTACTTTTGCAAAACAATTTAAAGAAAAACTTGCTAATATTTCAGAAAAAATTCAACCTATTTCTTTAAAAGTAGGTCGAAATTGTCCACGATGCAATGCTCCATTAGTTTATCGATTTGCTAAAAAAAGTAGAAGAAAATTTATTGGTTGTTCAAATTATCCTAAATGTAACTATATAGAATTTCTTGATGTTGTCAAGTTAAAAGAAAAATGTCCTAATTGTGGCGGTGACCTTTTACTAAGAACCAATAAAAGAAAACAAAAATTTATTGGTTGTTCAAATTATCCTAATTGTAATTTTGTTTCAAATGATTTAGAAAAATTTAATGTTAAAAATGATCAAAATTCTCAAAAATAAAAATGAACTTTTTGATGTAATCAAAAACAACAACAAATTGGTTATTGATTTTTTTGCTGATTGGTGCCAACCATGCCAAATGCAAGGACCAATTTTAGAAAAAATTGCTCAAAATTCTTCATTTTACTTTTATAAAATCAACATTAATAGTTTAGATAATCCCACATTACAAAAATTTAATGTTAATGCTATCCCAACGATTATCGTTCTTAAAAAAGGTAAAGAAGTAAACCACTTTGTTGGTTTAACTAGCGAAGAAACTTTACTTAATGTTCTAAAATAATTAGTTAGAAATCTTATCAATAATCAATGAAACTGTTTCATTGATTTTTTTATTGTCAGTATTAATGACAACTGCATCTTTTGCAACTGCTAAAGCAGCTAGTTTACGATGTTTATCACTATTATCTCTTATTTTTAAATTTCTAGCAATGGATTGTTGTGACACATTAAAAGGTAAGTTCCATTTTTTAAGTTGCAATACTCTTCTTTTAGCACGAACGTGAAAGCTTGCATCTAAATAGAATTTGTATTTTACCTTTGGTAAAATAACTGTACCAATGTCTCTACCTTCAATAACAAAACTTTTATTTCTAATAATCTTTCTAGTTATTTTTTCATAACGTTTTCTAACAAATAGTTGTTGACTAATCACAGAAGCAATTTGCCCAATTGATTCTTGACATATTTCTTTTGAAACATCTTTACCATTAAGATAAAATTGACCATCAATAAACTTTAAATGTGTTTTTTTAATAATCTTTTTAGTTAGTTTTGGATCTAGATAGTCAAACTTAGATTCTTTTTGTATTGCTAAAGCAAAGCAACGAAAAATAGCTCCAGTTGACAAATAACCTATTTTGTAGTGTTTAGCAATTTCTTTTGAAATGGTTGATTTACCAGAACCAGCAGTTCCATCAATAGCTATTTGTAAAAGATTTTTTTTCTTAAAAAACATTTTTTTACTCCATTACTACTTCAAAATTTGCAAAGCAAATAAAACTACTAAAACAAAAAGGGCAACAAAAATGCCAATTAAAAAATAAATCAATATTGAGAAAAAATAATTCTTTTTCAATATTGTTTTTAGCTTAGTAGCTTGAAACGTCGCAACAGATAAATCATTTTTAAAAGAACCTTTACCAAAGTTTTCACTTATTTTCTTTTCAACATTATTGTCTTTGTAATTAGTTTCAAAACTATCTTTTTTTTCTTTGAAACCCATTAACTTTTGATAAGATGGTTGTTTTACTAAAAAATCTTGAGAAATATTGGAATGATCGTCATTGAAAAGATAATTTTTTTCTAAGTATTTAAAAAAATCGGTTTTATCTTTTTTAACAATTTCATATTGTTGTTTATTAACTTCTCTGATGTTTTCATAAATTGTTGTTGGTAAATGTTGTTTAGCTTTTGAAATATCAATAGGATTTTCAAATAGATCAACTTTTTTATCAGACCAATTATCTAAAATATGAGCATTAATTTTATTAATTACCTCTTGATAATTATTGATTTGTTGTTGTAAAAATTTGTTTCCATCTACCAGTTTGTTAAATTGATAGATTTCTTGACGATATTTATTATACTTTTCAAGTCTAGTTTGCATAACTACAATAATTACAATATATTATATGTGCACACAAAAGCAAGTAATACTATTGAAAATATCTTTAATATTTTCAAATACTAAAAAACATATAATAAATATTAAAAATATTTTGGAGCAAACAAAAAATGTTTGGTAAAAGAAAAATAAAAGATGTTTATGCTTATGAAGCAATTGATTCACGCGGTTATCCTACTGTTGCTTGTAAAGTAGTTTTATGAAATGGTGCTGTTGGTAAAGCTATGGTACCATCTGGAGCAAGTACTGGTATTAAAGAAGCACTTGAACTAAGAGATGGTGATAAAAGACGTTTTAATGGTAAAGGTGTTCTAAAAGCTGTTGATAACATCAATCGTATTATTAGACCACATTTAATTGGTAAAAATGCCACTAAACAAAGTTATATTGATAGTTTTATGATGAAAATTGATGGCACTGAAACTAAATCAGTTTTAGGGGCTAATGCTATTTTAGCCGTAAGTTTAGCAGTATGCAAAGCTGCAGCTAATAGTTATAAAATTCCTTTATATAAATACATCAGAAAAAATCTTTGCCATATTAGTAGTGATGCTTACAAAATGCCTGTTCCTATGCTAAACGTTATCAATGGTGGTGCTCATGCTGATAACACTATTGATTTCCAAGAATTTATGTTTATGCCAATAGGAGCAAAAAAAATTAAACAAGCAGTGCAAATTGCTAGTGAGTGTTTCCAAAGCTTACAAACTTTATTAAAAGCGAGAGGTTTAAACACTAATAAAGGTGATGAAGGTGGTTTTGCACCTAATTTAAAAAATGCTGAAGAAGCTTTAGATATTATGGTTGAAGCAATTAAAAATGCTCACTATAACCCAACAACTAATGAAGGTGGCGTGGCAATTGCATTAGATGTTGCTGCTTCAGAACTTTATGACGAAAAAACCAAAACATATTGTTTTAAGAAAGCTTTAGCAGCAAAAATTCTTAATGAAACAGATGCACACAAAACTACTGAACAAATGATTGAATATTTAAATCATTTGTCAAAAAAATATCCAATCATTTCTATTGAAGATGGTTTAGATGAAAATGATTGAGAAGGATTCAACAAATTAAAACAAACAATTGGAACTAAAGTTCAAATTGTTGGTGATGACTTATTTTGCACAAATCCAAAATATATAAAAACTGGTATTGAAAAAAATGCTGCTAGTGCAGTATTAATCAAACCAAATCAAATTGGAACATTATCTGAAACTATTCAAAGTATTCAATTGGCATTAAACAATAACTGATGTGCAGTTATTTCCCACCGTTCTGGTGAAACAGAAGACACTACTATTGCTGATTTAGCAGTAGCATTAGATGCTGGACAAATCAAAACTGGTAGTATGTCTAGATCGGAACGGATTGCTAAATACAACCGTCTAATCGAAATTGAAGATGAGCTAGGTATTCATGCCTACTATGATGGTCTTAAGAGCTTCAAACACATTGTAAAACCAGCAAATGTTAATAAACCATCAATAGCAACTATTAAACCAACAATTAACAATGAACAAATCAAATAAAAAATTAAAATTAGCCATTATTTGTTCTGGTGGAAATTCACCTGGAATGAACAATGCTGTAATTGGTTTTGCTAAGAAATGTGCACAATGTAATATTGATGCCTACTATTTTTTATGAGGCTACAAAGGCATTACCAACAACGATATTCATCCTTGTAACTTACGTTATCTTGAAGAATTTACTAATCGTGGTAACACTATTATTGGTTCAGGGAGATTACCATCATTTGCTACTGATGTAAATGTTAGAAAAAAAGCAGTAAAAAATTTAAAGAAAAATGGTATTGATTGTTTATTAGTTGTTGGTGGTGAAGGAAGCTATCAAGGTGCTTATAAGTTATCACAACTTGGAGCAAAAGTCATTGCTATCCCCGCAACTATTGACAATGATGTTAATTCAACACAATATACAATTGGTTTTGACACATGTTTAAACCAAGTGTCTAAACTAATCAATGACATTACTGATTGTTTTAGCAGCCATGATGGAATTAATCTTATTGAAATCATGGGTCGTGCATGTCCTGATTTAACAATCAACACAGGAATTGGTTCAAATATTTACATGGTAACAAAATACAATATTTTAAAAACAGAAGATTTTATTAAAATTGTTAAACACTGTAAAAGCCAAGGAAAAAGAGCTATCAACTTTGTTGTTACAGAAAAAATTTATGGTACTAATAATTTACCAACTTTAGCTTCTATTGCTAAAAAAATTGAAGCTACTACTGGTCATATGACCAGAGTAACAACTATTGGTTATATTCAACGTGGTGGTACACCATCAGCAAGAGATAGATTAATTGCTAATTATTTAGTTGATAAAGCTGTTGATCTTGCAAAACAAGGTGTTTTTAATAAAGCAGTTGGAATAAATAATAAGCAAATTGTTGCAATTGAATTAAAACGTGCTGTAACAATGAAACGTAAATCTCACAATAGATATTTAGTCAATAAATTTAATAAGATAAATTTACAATAGAGGTTAAACAATGATTTGAGAATGTGATTACAACCAAAAGCGCACTAAAATTGTAGCAACTTTTGGACCAGCTTTAACTGGTATGCTTTTTACTTGACAACAATTCAAAACAAATAAAAAACAAAAAGATCAAGCTTATAAACGTGTTGAACAAGCTTTTTTGTCAGGACTAGATGTAGCAAGATTAAATTTTTCTCATGGCAACCACGAAGAACAATCAATAAGAATCAAAATCATCCGTGATGTGGCAAAAAAGCTTAATAAGAACGTTGCGATTATGCTTGACACAAAAGGACCAGAAATCCGTGTTGGTAAAGTAGTTGATAAGAGAGGCAATGATCGTAAAATCGAAATTGCTAAAGGTTCAATTTTAACAATCAAAACAAAAGACTTTAAACCATGTACTAAAGATAATGAAATTTATGTTTATGATTCAACCAAAACTTACAACATGGCTAAAGACTTGAAAGTTGGTAAATATATCTTAATTGATGATGGAAAACTACAATTAAAAGTTGTAAGTATTGATGTAGTTAAAGGGATTATTAAAGCTCAAGCTTTAAATACTCATACTATTTATGAAAAGAAAAGAATTAATTTGCCAAACACTAAATATACCTTGCCTTTTTTGTCGCAAAAAGATAAAGAAGATATTAAATTTGCCATTGATAATGATTTAGACTCTATTGCTTTAAGCTTTGTCAATAATAAGGAAAATATTAATGAAGTTAAAAAGTATATTGCTAAATATAAACCAAATAAACATATTCAACTAATCGCTAAAATTGAAACTAATGAAGCAATTAATAATATTAATGACATCATCAAAAATACAGATGGAATTATGATTGCTAGAGGAGATTTAGCCTTAGAAGTTCCTTTCTATAACATTCCTTATTTTGAAAAATACATTCTTGACTTATGCAATAAACATAAAAAATATAGTATTGTTGCTACACAAATGCTTGATTCACTAGAAAGGAACATTCAACCAACTAGAGCAGAAGTTTCAGATGTTTTCTTCGCTGTAGAAAATGGATCAGATGCGACAATGCTTTCAGGTGAATCTGCTAATGGATTGTTTCCTCTTGAAGCAATCAAAACTATGGCAGCTATTGATATTGCAGCTGAGCAAACTTTTGATTACCAAAAATATTTTGATAAATATTTTATGCCAAAAAAATTCCCACCTAAATACAAAAACTTAGCCAAATTTTTATTTGCTAAAGCTTTACCTAAAAAAACTAAAGACCATTTCCCATCTTTTCCAATTAGCAATATTGTAATGTTTAGTAATGATCCAAAAGAAATTGAAGCAATTTGAAAAGCAAGAGTAGCAAGTAAAATTTATGTTGCTACTAGCAATAAAACTATTTTAAAATACTTTGCTGTTAGCTATGGTTTAAATCTTCTTTATTGTCCAAATAAAATTACAAAAACTAACATTAAACAAATTGTTTTAAAACTTAAAAAAGACTTGAAATTAAAAGGTAAATCTTACTACCTAAATGATAATAATCTTTATAATATATAAGCAAAAAAGGTGAAAATATGGCTGAAATAATTCACGCAAAAGATCTAAGACCGGGTAATACTTTCATTAACAATGGTAATATTTATGAAGTAATTGAAAATTACTTCAATAAAACTGCCATGCGTGAAGGAATTGTTAAATGTAAAGTAAGAAATTTGCGAACAAAAGCAATTACAATTGATGTTTTAACTGGTGGAAAATTTGAAAAAATTGTTATTGACAACATTAGTATGTCTTTTTCATATATTGATGGTACAAACTATGTGTTTATGAACAACGAAACTTTTGAAACTCTAGAAATCCCAGAAAAACAATTAATGTGAGAAAAAAATTTCTTAACTGAAGGTGTTGAAATTAAAATCCAAAAATATAATGATGAAATATTAGGAATTAAATTACCTGATCAAATTACTTGTGAATTACAAGATTGTGAAGAAGCAGTTCAAGGTAACACTGTTAAAGCTATTAGCAAAAAAGCTTGATTAACTACTGGTTTTGAAATTGCCGTTCCTCAATTTGTTAGAAAAACTGATAAAGTAATTATTAATACTGAAACTGGTGCCTATGTAGGTAGAGAAAATAAATAATGAATATTAATAAATTTTTTCAAATCAAAAATAAATATGGGACTATTGGTTTCAATTATGGCATCATTGGAATTTTGGTTAATGCTATCTTGAAAAAATTTAAAAGATATTCTTTCCATGGGTTTTTTGTTTCTTATCTAAAAGATAATTTCTATAGCTTAGAAATTAAATTAAAAACAAAAACTCTTAATGAGTTTAATGAAATTAATGAAATTTCTAAACAAATTACTACCCTTTTTTATCGACTTTTAAAATTAAAAGTAGTTGTTATCATTAAAATCTAAACTATGACCACAAGTAAAAAACCACAATGAAAAAAACGTGTGGAGTTAACCCAATTTTTTTATGCTTGTTTAATGAAAAAATTAAACAAACCTGATCTAGTACAAAAAGAAATAGAAAGATTTTCTTTTAATAAACAACAAAAAAAAGTGATTAAATACTTTGGTCAAAACTGTCTTACTATAAAACAACTAGTTAAGAAATTACTCAAAGAAGGATGAACATTAGCAAGAATTCCAGTTGTTACCCAAGCTATTTTATTTACTGCTTATTGTGAAAACAAAGCTTTAGGTTTAGCTAAAGCTATTGCCATTGATCAAGCATTAGTTTCATGTAACCACTATGGTCAAGAACAACATAAAAAATTTATTAATGCAATTCTAGATAAATTACTTGATAAATAAAAAAACCAAAGGGTTTTCGATCCTTTGGTTTCTCTTTTTTTAATAAGGCAACACTTTCTTATTCTCAGTTTTCACCTACCTTCAGCTTCATAATGCTTGACTTCTGTGTTCGGGATGGGAACAGGTATTTCCATTACAATATGGGCGCTGCCAGAATGTCTTTAAATTTTTTATAAAACCAATAATCTATTTTTCATCTAAATATTTTGCATGAAAAGAATTAGTACAATTCTAAGTCTTTCAAATGATTAGTATTAGTTAGCTAAATGCATTACTACACTTACACACCTAACCTATCAACGTTGTAGTCTACAACAATTCTTATTGCCCTTGCGGGCAGGGAAGATTAATCTTGAAGTTGGTTTCATGCTTATATGCTTTCAGCATTTATCCAGTCGCTACGTGACTACCCAGCTATGCCATTGGCATGACAACTGGAACATCAGAGGTAACTTCACTCCGATCCTCTCGTACTAGGAGCAAATCTTCGCAATCTTCCTACGGGCATGACAGATAGGGACCAACCTGTCTCACGACGGTTTGAACCCAACTCACGTATCTTTTTAATCGGCGAACAGCCGAA
>JAFSMC010000007.1 GCA_017448105.1 bacterium
GTATATAGTCGTAAATCAGATTTATTTAATGTAACCCCTTTAACAGTGTGTTCATTACTACAACTTGTTGATGCAGCAGCAATTGCTCCAATTGCTGATACTCCTAAAATTGGAGTCAATAATGATCTTATAATTTTTATTAATTTTCTCTTTCAGCGAGTTCATTTTTTTCTGTATGTCATTATACAATACTATACTATATACTGCTTGATAGTACATGCCATGAAGCTTAAACTGCTATTTTCAAATTAAGGAGTAACCTTAATTTGAATGTTCTTTTAGTCAATATTCCAAAGCAATCATTGCACGGACATCATTTTCACAATATTGCTTTAGATATTCTTCTTTTTTCTTTCAGTCAGCATCATTTATTATGCTAAAGAAGCGATTATTGATTTCATTTTGAGCTTGTCCACCATTTTGAACATTAAGTGATTTATAGTTTTTACATCCTGCTTTTGCAAATGCTTTGGATTTTTTATCATACATAACAAAATCTAAAACTTTTTTAATTGAATAAAACCCTTTTAAAGGTCAAATATAGCAAGATTCATTTCTTCTATTATCAAAGAAGTCTGCTAAGTCAAATAAATGATTTGCTCCTTTTGTATCTAATGGCCCATTAAAGCTTACTATTTTATCTATATATTCTTTTTCATTTATGTAATGAGCCATATCATTCAAACACATATGTTCAAATGTTTTGTTGTAAACAACAAAACTATATTCATTAACATTGTCTATTCCTTCTAAAAGAGAATCAATAACTTTTTTAAATCACTTAATAGTAATGTTTTTTGGGTCACAAATTAAATTTTTGCTTATTAATTTGCCATCACCATGGTCTTTAATAATCGAAGCTTGTACAACAACTTGTTTGTATGGATAACAACCATCAAATGCTGCTAAAGCAGAATTTAAAGTTTCAAAATCAAAATAAACTTTTTTCTTTTTTAGTTTTCTAGATAAAATAGGTAATGTTAATTCGGGAAACCAATATTTTGGATTGTCTTGAATATTTGCCATTGCACTATGATATCTTATACCTGCTTTGATCAAACATTTTTCTTCACTTGCAATTTCAACCATTTTTTGTAAATTAGTTGGGTCAATATCTTTATATTTGTCATACAAATATCAAATAGCAGTGTTTTGTAAAGCACGCGGATTAATAATTGCTTGAGTTGACAAACCAAAGAATGGATATTTTGAAGAAACATAATAATATTCTTTAAAAAGTTGTCAGCTTTCATTGTCTCCAAAAGGACCACAATTATCATGGTTTGGTTCTAAACTAAATGATGATGAAATTTTAGTTTGAATAAGTTCATCAATTCTATCTCAGAAATTATTAATAACATCTTTATAGTTATCATAAAAGTTTTGAATAATACTATCACATTTTACAATAGCAAAATTTGTTTTATATTTTCTAGCTGGTTTGCTATTATCAATAGTACATAATTGACATGATATTGAAAATGATAATTTAAATTCTTCTAATGCTTTTTCAATAATTTGTTTTTGATAAACTAGATCAAGGATATGTTTTTTTGACTTTTTATCAGTAAATTTCTTTTCATCTCAACCATAATTATCATTTTTTTTATATTTACAAGTTGATTTTACTTCTATTAAAGTTAATTTATTACCTTGTTTTAAGATTGCATCTGGTTTGGCAATAGCTTTTCTAGTGGCAATAAAGCATGCTTGAAAAATAAGGACATTTTCCTTATTTTTTAGTAATTTAAGTGTTTCTTTAGTAATTTGTTCATTAGATAATGATTTATATTTTGGATCATCAAAGTTAACAACAAGATTTTTTGGATAGATACTTTTGATATACTGTCTTGCTAGTTTGTCAATGATTTGTCCTTCTTTAATGATTGCTTCATCTTTATCTTCGTCATTAAATTGTTCTAGATCTAAATCTTTTTCATAATCAAAATTAATATTGTCTGCATCACTTGTATCAATAACCAAGTCTTTATGTTGTTTTTTATATTCAGCCATAATTTTATCAATCAAAACTGTTTCAATTTCATTAACTGGTCAAAATCATTGATCTTTTGCACGAGCATATGACCTTTTATAGTCATATTTTCTAATATATTTAGGTTTAGTTCTTGATCAAGACATAAATTACATTATTTTGATTTTGCTTATTTCACAAAAATCAATAAAATCATCTGTTCAAACCGATTTAACTACTTCAGCTAAATGAATTTTATCTAAAAAATAGAACAAAACATTTGAACAATGGATAACGATTGAAGTATTTTGTGGTCTTGATGATGAGAAAAGACCTGGATCATATATTTTTTGATCAAACTCAACTGTATTGTATTTTAACAATTGATCTTTAGCTTGTTGACCAGATGGTCTAGAAGTAATGTCGATTAAGTTAATCGCTTTTTGGCTATTATTATCAAAAACATATAACGAACATGAAGCATTTAGATTTTGACTAACAAAGTTAGGTTGTTTAAAGAAATTTTCAGATTTAAGTTGTTTTAAACTATCTAAAACAATAACATTTTTTTTACTTTGTGAGCAAAAGTGATCAAAAGCATTTTCTAATTTGAAAAAAGGATAATCATTTTCAATTTTTTGAGCTCCGACACAAACATATTTTTTATTAGTTTTTTTAGAAGATGATATTTGATAGATTTTTAATAATTCATTTTGGCACATAACTTGGATAATGTCAGCAAATATTTGTAAGATCAAATTACTAAAGTGTTTTGTTGTTTGATGTGAAATAAGACTAGGAATTTCCAAATGAAGATCAATATTAACTATGCTATCAACATTAGTTAATTTTGCATCTCTGTTGATTGTTTGGTTTAAACAAATTAAAGCTTTATCTTTAAATATATTAGAAAGAGACATTAAATATGTGTCAACATTTTGATTGATTAAAAAGATTTGATTTGTATTTAAGTTATCAAAACAAATTTCACGAACATTTTTTGAATATGACTTTATATTTTTAGAAAAAGAAGTAGCATGTGGGGCAACAACTAAATGTGCATCATACTTTTTAGTAAAAAAATTGATTAAATATTGATAAAAGTATGACGAATACAAATAAGTATCTTCAAGGGAGATTTTAGGTTTGTAGTTATATGGGAAATTGTAACGTTGCATTTAACCAATTATTTATCTTTCATATGTGGGAATAATAACACATTACGAATTGATTCTTGATTAGTGAATAACATAACTAAACGATCAATTCCAATTCCAATTCCGCCAGTTGGAGGCAAACCATATTCAAGAGCATTAACAAAATCCATATCAATTTCATTGGCTTCATCATTACCTAAGTTTTTTTCTTTAATTTGTTCTTTAAAACGTTCTAGTTGATCAATTGGATCATTTAATTCAGAAAAAGCATTAGCAAATTCTTTGCCACAGATAAATAATTCAAATCTTCTAGTTTTAGTTGGATCTTTTGGATCTTTTTTGGCTAAAGGACTAATATCTACTGGATGGCCGGTAATAAAAATTGGTTGTTGACATTTATGTTCACAATATTTTTCAAAGAAAGCATTAATAATATGTCCTTTTGTCATTTGGTGTGGCAAAAGTTCAATATGATGTTCTTTTGCTAACTTGATTGCTTCTTTGTTGGTTTCAACTTTATCAAAGTCTATTTTAGTTTCTTGTTTAATGAAATCAACCATGGAAATTCTTTTAAACGGTTTTACAAAGTTGATTTTCACATTTTTATAAGTAAGCTCTGTCTTACCAATTTCTTTGGCAATGTGTTTAAACATATTTTCTACTAAAATCATCATGTCATCTAAGTTGCCATAAGCTTGATATGCTTCAATTGAAGTAAATTCAGGATTGTGAATAGTATCCATACCTTCATTTCTAAAGATATGGCCTATTTCATATACTTTTTCAAAACCACCAACAATTAAACGTTTTAAGGGAAGTTCTGTAGCAATTCTTAAATAATAATCACGATCAAGAACATTGTGGTGAGTAATAAATGGTCTAGCCGCCGCTCCGCCTAAAATACTTGATAGAATAGGGGTTTCAACTTCTAATCAACCATCTTTATTTAAATATTCTCTTAAGATATTAATAATTTTTGTTCTTTGAACAAAAACATTTAGTGAATCACGGTTAACAATTAAATCAACATATCTTTTTCTTGCTCGTATTTCTTCATCTTGTAAACCATGAAATTTCTCAGGAAGTGGAGTTAATGATTTAGTTAGAATAACAAATGATTTAACTTTAACAGTTAATTCACCTGTATTAGTTTTCATGGGTGTTCCTTCAATGCCAATAATATCACCAAGGTCTAATAAATTTTTGAAAATATTAAAGTTATTTGGATCAAAAGTTTTCTTGTTGATATAGAATTGGGTAGTTCCATAAAAATCACTAATAGTTCCAAATGTTTGTCTAAGTGCAAGAACACGACCAGCAATTTTAATTACATCTTTGTTTTCGTGCAATTCTTCTTTGTTAAATTTGTTGTATTGTTCTTTGAATGATTTGCTATTATGAGTTCTTTCAAACTTTTCAATTGCATAAGGGTTAAGACCCGTTTGCACTAATTTTTGTAACTTTTTACGTCTTGCTAATTCTTGATCATTAAATTTTCTATTCATAATTTAAATTAAGAGCAAAAAATTATTTTTTGTCTCCAGCGAAGCTGGCTTGTCTCCTAGAATTACAATTATAACTAAGTTTTTTGTTATTTGTTAATTGGACTAAGCGATCAAATAAACGTTCAACAATAGTCAATTTTGTTTCATTGTCTTCTTTACCATAAGAAAAATTTAAAATAATAGCATTTTTTAAGATTTTTGCTACTTTACATGGGTCAAAATTTGAGATAACAATGACTTTTTTGTTGTTTTCACAACGAGAATTTAGAATTATCAATAAAACATTTAAATAGAATCAGGCTGAAGTGTATTCAGCGCCAAAGTCATCTAGCACTAAAATATCAGCATCACAACAATAATCTATCATTTTCTTATTTACAGAGCTATCTAAACCAAAGTTTTCTTTAATTTCTCTTACAAATTGAGGTAAGAAGACATAAGCAACAGTTTGGTTATGATTGATAATCATATCATTACAATAAGAGATAATCTTATGAGTTTTTCCTATTCCGCTGTGCCCGTAAAAATATAAACCAATTCTTTCATTATTTTTTATTGATTCTTTTAATAAATCATCAATTTTGAATTCATCAGGATCAGTCATTGGGAATGGATTTTTATCATTTATCAATGATAAACTTAGTTTATTTGCTGCAAAGCCACGAATAAGATAGTTGTTTTGAAGTTTTCTTTTTAGACAATAATAACTACCAATAACTATTTGTTTAGTTTTGCTATCGCGTTTTAAATAAATATGAACAAATGTTTCGTTACTACATTTATCGTTAGGAAGATTTTTGCAATCTTGATCTTGATAATAAATTTGTCAAGCAATCTCTTCTCATGTTTTTTTTTCTTGTTCGTTTAGTTTTAATGCTTTAATTGGTGGATAATCAAAGATATTCTTTAAATTCTTTTTCATAATTACAATTTAAACATTCCACAGCCAGTAGTAGCTTGAGCATTTTTAGGATTTAATTTGTGTTGTTGGACAAAATCTTTGAAATATTTAACACATGTTTCGCATGTATTAATGTTTAAACCATTAATTGTTTTAGCAGTTTTAAAGATGTATTTTTTGTTTAATTTGCCTTTAGTTCTAAACAAAACAAAATCAATCAAAACATTGATAGTTTCATCTATCAATTGATAGTCTTTTTTTAATTGGCCAATAATTTTACGATCATTTGAGGATAAATGGTTATTAAAAATATACATTAAGTATTGTTCAGCATTGTAACTCTTATAGTCAACAATAATTTCTTGTTCTTGTTGTTGATCTAGTAAACATTGAAACAATTTAGCATCACGGTTAAGACCAATTTTTTGCTTATCTGGAATCATTTTGTATTCTTCGTTAATGATTTTATTTAAATTAGCAACTAAGAAGGCCTGATTACAGATACAATTATTATTTGTATCAGTATCAATTGAGTCAAGAATAGCTTGTTCGATCTTTTTTAAGCTTAAACTTTGACGAAGATAAACATTTTCAATAATATCTTTGCAAGTTTGAGGAATAACAATATTGATTGATGTTAATTTTAATAAATCTTGATAAATTATCGAAAAATCTAAGTTTTTTATTTGTTTGATATCTTGATCATTGAATACTGATTCAAAAGTCGAAGAAACATTTAACATTTTGTTATCAATTTCTCAATTACTATTTAAATATTTGTATTCAAGGAATTGAAAGTTAGTTAAACCAATATTTTTAATAAGTAATGCTTTATATTTAGGTTTAGAAATAAATTCATAGAAATCAAGAGGATTATTTAAAACAAATAAAAAATTCTTTTTATTATCAATAGGAAGAAATGTTTCTATTAGTCCCATTGCTTCTAGTTTTTTTCTAGCAGCAGTAAGTTCATCATGACTACAATTTAACTTTGTGCAAGCATCTTGCAATGAGAAAGATAAGTTTTTAATATTATCACAATAAGAAACGTCACTAGATAACATCATAAAGAAATTATTAGCAACATGTCCTATGATTGGTAAGTAAAGATCTATTAATGAATGAGTGTTTATTTTGAAATTGTCTTTTTTAGTGACTGAATATAAAATAACACTATTCATTTTGACCTCCCATTTTTCAAAAACTTCACAGCTTTTGTTTGAAACAACAAAAACTATAATGAATTAATTTACCAAAGCAAGAAATTTTATAAGATTTTTTTTGAAAATATTTTTAGTTGAGGAATTATCAACAATGTAATCCACATTTATGGTAGATTTTTTATTTATTTTATTCTCTATTAAATATAGAGAGGTTTTTACTTTTTTAGAGTTATCCACAAAAAATGTGGGAATCTTTTTAAGGTATGAAAGTTTTTTCTTTTTATTAATATTTTCTATATTTTTTGAGTTAAAAATTAATACAATTCGATCAAAAAATTTTGCAAAATACTTTGAATAATATAAATATGTTCCTAACTCAATGAATCATGTTTTTCTTGCATCAAGTGATTTTATCTTCTTTGCAAGCGATGGATTGATTAAATTGCTTAGTTTTTTTAACATATTTGACTTTGTAAAAACTAATTGACCTAATTTTTTACGATCAACTTCTTTTGCATTTACATATTTGTTACCAAAGACTTTTTTAATTAGTCTGTAACCTTCCTTATCTTTTTTATAAATATCTGCGACATATTTATCAGTTTCAAAAATGTTGCATCCTCATGATTTGAAGTATTTTAAAGCTAGAGTTTTTCCTGATCCTGGTTTACCAGTAAGACAAATTTTCATAATTTTATTTTTTTGCTAATATTTCTTTAATCATTCTTTTAATTTCAGATACATTAGGACAAATGTCAAATTTGTGACAAGCTACTCCATGTGCAATAGTGAGTTTTTCATTTATTATTTTATCCGGGATTTGTTCGCCAATATTTACTGCAGCAGCAAAACAAAATTTTACAATGGGGATGTAGTCTACATAACGAACGGGTACAGCAGTACCACCTGAAAAAATGGTTGTTACTTTATTAACCATTTTAAAGCTAAATGCATTAACTTTTGCAATTGAGACATCATATTTATCAATTTTGCATGTTTTGACCATTTCAGTGTTAATAATACTTGGTGTTTCCCCATGTAAACCAAATAAATTGTTTGCATTGACTAATGCTTCAATTTCAATTTCCGATGGATAATTGTTTTTAATATGTATTTTTTTTAAATTTAAATCATATTCTTGGCAATAGGCAGGTGTGGCAGCAAAGGGCAATTGACAATAACCAAGTCTAGCCACAAATTCTTTTATTGTTTTGATCAATGTGTTTTTAAATTGTGCTAAATCATATCCAAAACAGGAAATACCATTACATCTAATGGTCGATTTATCATTTGAAAGTAATGAAGTATAAGTAATAGTTTTGTCTTTTTTTATGTCCATTGGAAATTCATTTAAAAATTTAACAAAATTTTCTTGAGCAAGAGGAGTAAAGACAACTCTATACCCATGTTCTTCATTTCGAATTACTGAAAAAGATTTGTCAAAGTTTTTGTTTTCCATTGGCATATTTTTAATAGGATCAAATACTTTGACTTTTTCAAATAATTTTCCATTTTGTTTAGTTGTTATAAATGATAACTTTGGTGCTACATTAGATTTGAAAGCGAAAGTATCACTTGTTTTTTTTCAAACAGGTTTTGGTCAAGGGAAAGTCGCAGTAATAACCTCAGTCTTCTTGCCATTACTAACTGTTGTACGTCCTTCATAGATTTGAATAATTCAGTCTTGTAATAGACAGTTATAAAAAACAAAAGGATGGTTATATAACTGTCCAGATAAAAGATTTAAGAATGAACAACAAGTAACATATCTGCCTGAATTAAAACCATTTTTTTGTAACTGTCTAGCATAAAATTTTTGACTGAATTTGGTAAACCATGATTTTTGTGCATTCACTGGCGCAAAGAAATTTTTATGATTTGGTTTACTATTAGAAAAGTAAAAATTATCATCATTAATATTTTTTGGTGTCATGCTGTGCATGGTGTTAAAAAGATCAGACATTAGTTGTTGTTGGTCAATTGTAAATGATTGATTAAAAGAAATAGTTTTTCATTTACTACTTATCAGTGAAAAAATTTTTTGATAGCTAAAAGTATTAATTAAAGGTAACAGCTGATCCGTTATTTTATTCTGTAAATCTGAAATTATTTCATTATTATCTTTAACATTGACATTTATTTGTTTAATCGATTTATTGCCTAAAACAACTAATACAACAGTAAGAACTATTAAACCACATGATGGCAGTAAAAGTTCATAATATATGTGATGTTTGGTACATATGATTATTACACTAACAATAATTGAAACGATTGTAATAGAAAAAAATAATCATAAACAAATCATTCAAATAGTTTTAGTATGTTTAAGTCGTTTGTTGCTTTTTAGTTTGGCACTAAGCTTTGATGCCCATTCGCTATTAAGTTTTTCATTAATATTTGCTTCTTTTACTTTTTTATCAAAAAGCTCAGAGACTTCTTTGCTAATATCATCAACTAAATCATCAACCTGTTTGCTAGTTTCCAAGATTTGATTGTCAATCATCAGTTAAAAAATGTATTCGTCAGATTATTATAGGTCTAAGTTAACATCTTTCTTTTGTGTTTCGCTTGCTTCAAATAAAGCAAATGTAGATAAATTTAATTTAGTAGCAGGAACACAAGTTGGTCATTGAAACAAAGAAGCATTAAAAGCAGTAACTTGTTGGTTGTAGATTCTTCTTGCTGCTGCAATTTCTCTTTCGGCATAGTCAGCATGAGACATTAATTGTTGAACAGTTTCAATACTTGCAATTTTTGGATAGTTTTCCATAGTGGCAATAAGTTTACTAAAGTTTCTTTCAACCATTCTTGAAGCAGTTTTTTCACTTCCAGAATCAACTTTTCTTAGTTTGGTGATATCAGTTAACAATGATTTTTCAAACTTCATTGATGATTTTGTTGCATCAATTAATTTGATTAATGTATCACGTCTTTGAGCCAATTGAACATCAATAGTTGATGAAGCTTTATTGATTTCTATTTGTTGAGCATTTAGTCAGTTTTTCTTTCTAATATACCAAATAAATGGTAGACCAACGAACAATATACAAATTATTCATCAACCAATCTTAGCACTAGCGCTTGCTTTAGCTTGGATAGGTTTGTTTTGAACTGTAGGGCTGAAGCCTTCTTTGCTGCTTGTATTTTTATTTCTTGTATCTATTAACATCTTTTCCTCCCATACCATCACTATACATAGTGATAAAATAAATACTTATCTATCTATCATTATACTTTTATTAATAAAAAATACAAATTTGATTATTGTTAGAACAACTTAGATATATTTATGCAATAAAGTTTTTAATTTGTTAATTTTAACACCAAGACAACGACCAAATTTTGCTTGTGGTTTGCCATCTAAATAAACTACATCTCCAGTAATATTTACATCTACTTTTAATAAAGAAGCACCAACTCCATATATATCTGCTGGAACTTTGTTGTCAACAAATGATTTGATTTTTTTATAGTCAAAACCGGAAGAAACAATAATTTTTGTTTTTTCTAAGCCACATTCATTTAGAGTTTTACGAGCATTTCTTACTAGTTTTTCATGAACACCGCCAAAAACTTTACTTTTTGGTAGCGATTTATCAATTACACTTTTAGAAGTATCAATTCTAATTGATGATAAGTTAGGAAATTTACTTGCAATTTTTTTAATTGTTTTGCAAACATCATTATCATAATCTACTAAAGCAGACAATTTATCACCTTTATAGCAAAGTTGATAGTGATTTAATGTGTTAACTAAATCACCATTATGCTGTTGAATTAATGCATGAGGAATAGTTCCAACAACATAACAATCTTTAGGATTATCAATTAATTCTAAATGGGCATCAGTAACAAAATATTTTACACCAGCAACATATGCAGCATAGCCATCAAATGGTTGAGCAGTATAAACATCAGCACGGTCAGCCATAAAGATAAATTGTTGTGGTTTGATTAAAGATAAAATTTGTTTGCAACTATTGCAAACTGACGAACATCTAGCAATGATGCCATCAATTACTCCTTCAAAGATTGCGATATGAGCATAATTACCTTGAATTACTAAGATTGGCTGACCAGCTTTAACTAAATCACCATCTTTAACACCATATACTGAAATGTTTTTTTTATTGCCAATAACTTGTTTTAATAATTGAACGGCTAATGAGATACCACAAACATAAACTGGGTGTTTATTAAAATGTGTGAATCTTAAGATAGAGATAGAGTTACTTTTTAAAGTGGTTTGAACAATTTTCTTGGCTTTTTTCAAATATAGAGCAGAATAATAACCATCAATAATCTTTTTTGTTTCTTTGAGTTTTAGCATACTAAACCTTATGTCTAATTTTATGTTATTTTTAAATAGCTGCACAAAAATATTTTAAGGAGTATTTTTTTAACTAGTTTTCAAAATCTTGAACTGAGTTAGCATTTTCGTCAAAAATTGTTGATCTAATTATTGGTTTTTTATGTTTATTGATTCAAACAAAATATGAAACTGTTTCATTAACAATTTTACGGATTTGTAAATTGTTTAATGGTTTTGGTGATTTAGCCATTTGTTTTTCAATGTTTTCTTTAATTGAATAACAAATTTTCTTTACTAAACTCATATAAGCATTGACATAGAAACAGCCACGAGTGATTAACATTGGCAAACCAACAATCTTTTTTTTTGCCCTATTTAAAACAATAGTTACATTAAATATTCCATCACTCCCTAAGATTCTTCTTGCACTCATGACTTTTGAATTATCAATGTTCATTTTGTTGTCATCAATATAAATTTCATTAGTTTCAACAAATTCATTAGTCACTGTAACATTATGATTTAGTAATTCAATTATTTGACCATTAGAAACTTGTAAATAGTTTTCTTTTTCTATTCCAAGGAAAGCAACATTGTCTTGCATTGCTGATAACATTTTATATTCACCATGAATAGGAATAATGTATTTAGGATTAATTAGTTTAATCATTAAAGCTAATTCGGTTTGTGAGGCATGCCCTGAACTATGCAGTTTGTTTTTTGGACTATTAACTACTACACGAATACCAGTTTTACATAAGCGGTTAAGTAGTTGTTCAACTTGTTGATAGTTGCCTGGAATAGGATTTGATGACATTAATAATAAGTCAGATTGTTTAAGGATAATATGAGGATATTTTCCAGTTGCCATCATATTTAACACTGCTGAAGGCTCGCCTTGTGAACCAGTCAAAATAATTAGCAATTCTTTATCAGGAGTATTTTTAATATCTGATGGTTCAACAAAGTCTTGTTTATAAGTTTTTAATAAGCCAATTTGTATTGAAGAATGGATGTTTGCATCCATTGTCTTACCAATAATACAAATTTTTCTTTTTAGGTTAATAGCAATTTCAATAATGTTTTCAATACGACGTAAATTTGAAGCAAAAGTAGTGACAAATACACGACCTTTTGCATTCATAATTTGTCTTTTTACTTCATCTAAAATATATTTTTCTGATTGACTAAAACCAGGTGATTGTGCATTAGTGGTTTCGCATAATAAAATATCCACTTTTCTTTGAGAAATAGCACAAATCTTGTGAATATTAGTTTGTTCCATTTTCTTAAAGAAATCAAAACGGAAGTCGCCACAAGTAACAATGTTTCCATTTGGAGTTTGTAAACAAACACCAAAACATAATGGAATGGAATGACAAACACGGAAGAAATCAATTTTAAAATATTTAGTTTTAATTATAAAGTCATCAATAATTTCTACAAAGTTTGTTTTCTTAATATCATGATGTTCCTTTAACTTACGTTTTAAAATACTTAAAACTAGTGCTGATCCATAAACATTAGGTATCTCGATAGATTTTAATAAGTAAGGGACGCCTCCAATATGATCTTCGTGAGCGTGAGTGATAATTAATCCTTTAATTTTGTCTTTATTAGCAATTAAATAATCGAAAGGACAAATCACTGATGAAACGCCAGGAAGTTCATTTTCATCACTAAATTTGTTGCCACAATCAATGATGAATAATTCATCTTTGTATTCAAAGATATACATATTCTTGCCAATTTCTTCAATTCCACCTAAGGCAAAGATTTTAGTAGTTTCAGTATTTAAAGTTTGATTAGACATAATACTCCTAAATCATAATTAAATTTTCATTATTCAAAAATGTTTTCTCTTTTTTAATATGGTCATAAAATAAAATCCCATCAAGATGTTCAATTTCATGTTGAAAACATACTGCTGGCAAACCACTTAGTTCCAAGATTATGTTTTTCTTGGCTAACATATCATAGCCTTCAACAACTATGTGATATCAACGCTCAACATTACCCTCATGTTTTGTTTTAACACTTAAACAACCTTCGCCATTTGTTAAACAGCATTTTTGCAAACTATGTTGAATAATTTTGGGATTAGCAAGCAAATACTTGTAGATTTTTGTGTCATATTGAAAGTTGGTGTAAATAATTCTTTTATCGCAACCAACTTGTGGGGCAGCAATTGCAATTCCTTCTTGCAAACCATATTTTTTACTTATTCCTTTTGCACATGCATCAATATAAGTTACCAATTTATTAACATATTCTTGGTCTTCTTGATTTAAAGGTAATACTACATTTTTGCATTTAGTTCTTAATGCAGGATGCGTATCGTCTAATATTCAATCATTTGTGGGGTGTAAACCACCATTACTTTTAAACATATAAAGATAAAAGAAATAAGCTAACATGATTATACAACATATCAAAAAGCAAGTATTTATCTTGTTTGTATAATAAATATATATGAAACGAGCCACAGTTAGAATCATTGATAAACGATGATTATCTATTAAGTACATTGAAAAAATAACTATGCTTGCTAACAAGTATCGTTGTGATATTATCTTTAATTATGATGGTGATGTAGCTAATGCTAAGTCAATTATTAATTTAATGTCTATTTTTAGCCATATCAAAAAATTACCGGCAACTATTGAAATACTTTTTAAAGGTTGGAGTGATGCACAAGAAGCTTTCGATACTATTATTAGCACAATGAAAGAAACTAAATTTGTTCTTTAATTTGCTCAAAAAACAAAAGTAATTGTTTTCAATTCTTTATTTTAGAAAAAGTTTCTAAAGGCAAATCGTAGTTGCTTTTATTTACAATGTAACAACTTGTTTGTTGATTAAGTTCATTACATAATTTTTGATCATTAGAAACAACAATACTTCATACTGGGTGAATATTGTGCTGCTTTAAATAATCTATAAAGTAACTTACTTTTTTTTGTTGATATGTAACTACTTGACACTTGTTTTTGTTTAATTCATCACGTAGTGATGGGCTAAGTAAATGATAAAGATTATTTTGAATAAAAATTACTTGTGGTTTTTTATCAAAGAATTTTACTTGTGGTTTTTTAATAATGTTTTTCTCTAACCCTCATTTATAAGCTAAAGCATAATTTTGTTCCACTCATTCTTGTTGAATGGTAGAAATGTCGTGACTATCATTTTCAATAATAACTTTGACTGGTGAATTAGCTACCATTTTCCAAAATTTTTCTACTGGATAGTGCCAAACACTTTTAGGTTGGGTGTAATTAATATTAAATCCTAGTGGGATATCATATTTAATTGCACTAGCAATTATTTTTTTGCAAAGTTCATCAACCGTGTTATCTCATTTTTGATAAGAATTAAGGAAGATTTCTGGATGAGCTATTCAAGAATAAGTTCTTGATTCTAAAGCGGCCTCTAAATTTATTCAATATTGTTTAAGTTGGTCTTTAGTTTTGGTATCATAACATGTATAAATAAGTGGTTCTTCTTTTAAAACATTGTTATAGAAGTGATTACCACAGATCATAAACTCACAAATAGGATCTCTAGCTAACTTTTCAAAATAGTACCTATTTTCTTGGCTGCATTCAGTTTCATAACCTAAATAAAGCTTAATTTTTTGTTTATGTTTTTTCGATAAATCGTTAATTTCTTTCTTGTAAGTAAATAATTGAGAGTATTTAACTCTAGAGTACTTATAATGTGAGGACTGAGTACCAGGTAGTGGACAATGTTCACAAAAATAAATAGCTTCGAAACTGTGTTTCAAAGCATAGTCAACAATTTCTTGCACTTCATTACTAGAATGATTACAAATTTTGTTATGAATGTGATAAAGGAACATTTTCATAATAACTAATTATAAAAAATAAAAAACACCGTTGTTTTTGCAACGATGTTTTCAATAAAATATAATTTACTATTTTACTTCGATAGCTTTAGCTGGACAAACACCTGCACAAGCACCGCAACCAACACATTTTGCTTCATCAACAGTTGCTTTACCATCAGGACCAATTGTAATAGCACCTATAGGACATGTGCTTGTACAAGCCCCACACCCTAAACATTTACTTTTGTCAACACTTGCTTTTGCCATATTTGCCTCCTATATGTACTCTGATTATACATTAATATGGGACTAATATTGTGAAAACACGGTTTATTGAGCTAAATTGTATAAAAAATATAGTTAAAACATTTTCATAAACACCCAGTTTATGTTTGTGGTATCTCATTAGTCATTCAATTATTAAAACAAGTTATTGGTAATAAAAAACATTTGAATAGAATTGGTGTGTTTAAATAGCTTTTGTGTTATGAAAATTATTTAACTAAATGATTAAATTAATAATTCCATATTTTATAAAAATCCTAATATTTCTCAAAGAATAACAATATAATAATAGATGCATTGAAGGGGACAGTAGCTTTAATGTTTTGTAAAAGTGAGCTAGGTATAGTGTAAACTAGTTGCAAACTTATTGTGAAAAACACCCCTGAGCTAACTACCGAAAAGATTTCTTAGTAGGCTAGTTCGATGGCAATCGTTAAATGTCAAGGCTGAAGAAGCTAAAGATTACATTAGGTGTAATGAATTAAGGTGGCACCACGGATTAAACATATTCGTCCTTATTAGTTCCAAAATGGATGGATATGTTTTTTATTTATATTAGGAAGGTTAATAATGAAAAATATTTATCATACTCATTATTGCAAAGATTTAAATGAAAAGAATATTGGTCAAAAAGTCACCATTTCAGGGTGAGTTGAAAATATTAGAGACCATGGAGGAGTATTATTTGTTGATATCCGTGATACTTATGGAATTTTACAAATAGTAAGTAATGACAATAAGTTATTCAAAGGCTTAAGTAAAGAAAGTGTTGTTTGTGTCAGTGGTTCTATTAGAGAAAGAAGTGCTGAAACAATTAATCCTAAATTGTTAACAGGTAAAATTGAATTACTTGTTGATAGTTTTAAAGTTTTATCAAAATCAAAAAGTGAACTGCCTTTTCCCATCTTTTTTTCCAAGAGCACTAAAGAGGATATCCGTTTAAAATACCGATACCTAGACTTAAGAAATAATAAAATAAAAGATAACTTGATATTACGGAGTAAAATTTTGCATTTTTTACGTAATAAAATGTTTGATCTTGGTTTTGTGGAAGTACAAACTCCGATTTTAACTGCTTCAAGCCCTGAAGGGGCAAGAGACTTTGTAGTTCCTTCAAGAGCATTTAAAGGAAGATTTTATGCTCTTCCTCAAGCTCCACAAATTTATAAAGAATTATTAATGGTCAGTGGTTTTGAAAAGTATTTTCAAATTGCTCCATGCTTTAGGGATGAAGATTCTAGATCAGACCGTACTTTAGAATTTTATCAACTAGATTTGGAAATGAGTTTTGTTACTGAAGAAGACGTTTTAAAACTTGGTGAAGAAATTTTCTATGATGTGTTTAAAACTTTTTCAAAGAAAAAGATTTCTCCCAAGCCATTTAGAAGAATTGCTTACAATGATGCTCTAGAAATGTATGGAACTGATAAACCAGACTTAAGAAACCCATTAACAATTCAAGATATTTCTAAAATTTTAAAAGATACAACTTTTAAACCTTTTCAAAAAGCCTTTATTAAAGCAATTAAAGTAGATGATATAGGTAACAAACCTAATTCGTGGTTTAATGAAGTAGTTGATTATGCTATTAGCATTGGTATGCCAGGAATTGGTTATATCACCATGGTTAGTGATGATACTTTTAAAGGACCAATCACTAAATTTCTTTCAGAAAAAGAAAGAAAAGAACTTATTGCTTTATGCAAGATGAAAAAGCAATCAGTATTATTTTTTATTGGTAATAGAACTAAAAAACTTGCTCAAAAGTATGCTGGTTTAATTAGAGATAAGTTAGGTCAAATGTGTAATCTAATTGATCCTAATCGTCTTGAACTATGTATTATTAATGATTTTCCAATGTTTGAATATGATCCAAAAGCTAAAAAATATGAATTCTGTCATAACCCATTTAGTTTACCTAAGCAAGGAATTAAAGCTTTTGACAGCAAAAACTTAGATGATATCTTAGCTTATCAATATGACTTTGTATGTAATGGTAATGAACTTGCTTCTGGAGCAATTAGAAACCATGATTTGAAAAGTTTAGCTAGAGCTTTTAGTATTGTTGGTTATAAACCAGAAGAAATTAAGAAAAGATTCCAATCAATTTTTACTGCTTTCCAATATGGTTGTCCGCCACATGGCGGTATGGCACCAGGGATTGATAGAATCATTATGTTAATCCAAGACGAATCAAACTTAAGAGAAGTTCAAGCTTTCCCAACCAGTGCTAGTGGCCAAGATTTAATGATGGGTAGTCCATCATATTTGACTAATGAACAGCTTGATGAACTTGGAATTATAATTAGGAAGGAAGAAAAATAATGACAAAGATTACTAAAGAAAATATTAAAAACTATGCTGACAAATTATTGTTTGATTTAAATGATAAAGAATGCGATTTAATTTTACATGATTTTGATGATGTAGTTAAATTATGTCACACTATTTTGCATGTTCCTGGTTTAGAAAAAACAAAACCGATGACTCATTGTCTTGACAACTTTATTGTTAAACTTAGAGAAGATAAAACTTTACCATCAGTTGAAATTGATAAATTATTAGCTAATTGTGATGTATCTACTGAAAGAGAAGTTGAAATACCAAAAGTGGTAGAATAATGAGCAAGTTTAATTATCAAGCAATTTCAATTTTGCATCAACAGCTTGTTGATAAGAAAATTAAACCACAAGATTTAATTAATGAATCTCTTGATTTATCACATCAAGTGCAAAAGAAATGTAATGCTTTTGTTACTATTATGGACGATGCTAAAGCTAAAATATCAACATCAAGTAATTTACTTTCTAATATTCCTTATGGAATAAAAGAATTAATTTCTACCAAAGGAATTTTAACCACAGGATCATCAAATTCTTTAAAAGATTATGTTCCTTTCTTTAATGCCACTGTTATTGAAAAATTAGATAAAGCAGGTGCTATTAAAATTAATAAAACTGCTTGTGATGAATTTGGTTTAGGCGGAACTGGAACAACATGTCATACTGGTTTTGTTACTAATCCTTGAGACAGAACTAAAATGTGCTCTGGATCAAGCGCAGGTAGTGCAGCAGCTGTGGCAGCTGGAGTTTACCCATTTGCTTTAGGAACTGATACAGGCGATTCTGTTAGAAAACCAGCAGCATATTGTGGAATTGTTGGTTATAAACCAACATATGGAATGATTTCTAGATATGGAATTTTCCCATTTGCTTCTAGTTTAGACCATTGTGGTGTATTTACTAGAAATGTTTTAGATGCAGCTATTGTTGTTGATGCAATAAAAGGCCTTGATGAAAAAGATATGACTACATGAGACTCATCAAAAATTAACTTACAAAAAACTATTGGCAGCAAAATTCCTAACAAGAAATTATGTTTTATCAAAGAAATATGCGACATTAAAGAGTACGATAATGCTTCAGAAACTTTAAAACAACACTTAAGCAACTTCAAAGAAGTTGTTAAGAAAATTAGAGAAAATGGTTTTGAGGTCGATGAAGTTTCAATTGACAAAAAAATTCTTAAAGCTGTTTTTCCAACATATTTAATTATTTCTTGTGCAGAAGCAATTTCCAATCTTTCTAATTTAACCGGTCTTATTTTTGGACCTAGAGGAAAAGGCACAACATATAAAGAAGTAATCAAAGATCATAGAACAACAGGATTTCATCCTTTAATAAAAAGACGTCTTGTGATTGGTTCATATATTTTACAAAAAGAAAACATTGATTACTTCTTTAAAAATGCCCAAAGATCTAGAAGAGTCATTGTTGATACTTGAAAACAACTATTTAAAAAATATGCTGCAGTTATTTTACCAATAGGTAGTGGTCCTGCTAAAGATTTTAAACCATCAAGTCGTGTAGCAGAGACCAACTTAGACATTTTGGAAGAACATTTACAAATTGGTAACTTTGGTGGTTTTCCATCTATTTCTATACCAGACGGATTTATTGAAGGATTACCAGTATCTTTGAATATCACTGGTAATTGTTATGATGACGCTAATGTTCTCAACATTGCCGCTTCCATTGAAGCATTAATGCCATACAAAGACCAAATTGCAAAGGAAAAACAATAATGAAAAGCAAATATAAAGTAGTTATTGGTTTAGAAATGCATTGTGAATTAAAATCTAATTCTAAAGTTTTCTCACCATCAAAAAATAGTTATTGTGAAGTAACAAATACTAATGTTAACGAAATTGATTTAGGTTTTCCTGGTGTTTTACCAACTGTTAATGTTCAATGTGTTAAAAATGCCATAAAAATGGCTATGATTTTAAATTGCGAAATTCCTAAGTATATGGTGTTTGATAGAAAACATTATTTCTATCCTGACTTACCTAAAGGTTATCAACTTACTCAATTTACCCAACCAGTAGGAGTTAATGGTTCTTTGAAAATTAAAAACCAAGATAAAGAAATAGTAGTTGGTATTCATGATATTCATCTTGAAGAAGATGCTGCAGCAATGGAACACAAAGAAAACTCTTCTATCATTGACTATAACAGAGCTGGTGTTCCATTATTAGAAATAGTTACTACTCCATGTTTGCATTCTGCTCAAGAAACAGTAATGTTTTTGGAATGTATGAGACAAATTTATCAATATTGTGATATTTCTGATGCTGATACTAAAAAAGGTCAAGTAAGATGTGATGTTAACATCTCTATTTGTGATCCTAATGACACTAAACTAGGAACAAGAATAGAAATTAAAAATGTTAACTCATTTAGTAATGTTTATGATGCTATTAACTATGAAATTAAACGTCAAAGTGAATTAAAAGATGCTGGAAGATATGATGAAGTTAAGCAAGAAACTAAACGTTATGATGAACAATTAGCCAAAACTATTACTATGCGAACAAAAAATGATGCAATAGATTATCGTTATTTTGTTGACCCTAATCTTCCTAAGTTTGAAATTACTGAAGAATGAAAACAACAAATTAAAAATGAAATACCTAGATTGCATTTTGAAAGAAAACAAAAATACATTAGTGAATATAGTTTAAGTGATGAAGATGCTAATATTCTTGTTAAAGAAAAAAGTATTTCTGATTATTTCGAAAAATGTTTAAAACTTAAAATTAGTCCAAAAGATGCATGTAACTGGATTAATGTTAATGTATTAGGTTATATGAATAAACATAATCTTAAGATCAACGATATCTTTTTAACCCCAGAAATGTTAGCCTTTTTATTAGATAAATTGAAACAACAAGTTATTTCATCTAAACAAGTTAAAGAAATTTTCTTTAAAGTTTTAGATGAGAAGAAACCACCTCAAACTTTCATTACTAAAGAAAGTTCACAAATTTCAGATGAAAAAGAATTAGAAAAAATTATTGTTGAAATTATTAAGAATAATCCGGTCCAACAACAACAATATAAATGTGGAAAATCTAAAGTGTTTGATTTCTTTGTTGGTCAGGTAATGAAACAAACAAAAGGTAAAGCTAATCCTAATGTCACAAAACAAATTTTGCAGAAGAAACTTAGTGATTAATTATTTTTCAGAATATGGGTATATTTAAACAAAATTATTAGCATATTTTTCTTTTACATAGGTGCTTTTTTTAAAAAAGTACTATAGGTGTTTAAAAATTAATTGCATTGAACTTTCCATTGGCAGTTTAGTTAAATTTGCTAATGAAAAAAGAAGTAAAAATAGTTATTAAATGAGATAAAAAATATCATGAAGTTACTATTTTTAACTTGAATTTATTATTTATATAATAAATAATATGAAGAAGAATACATATAGAAATTTTGCCTTGATAAGTTACTTATCAGGTGTTGGTATTTTAGCTGCTTCGCAAATGACATCGTGTAGCTGTGCGACCAACAAAACAACAGAATTATTAATAAATTTAAATGGTGAAAGTTTTCAAAAAGCAAATAAAGAAGGGGTAGTAGCTTTTAATTTTACAAGCAATTTTAATCCAGTTGGTGGTGTTTTTAATTTTAAATTGTTAAAACATGATGAAAATGCAATTGAATTAAAACAAACCTCATCTACTGTTATTAGGAATAATAGGCAGAAACGGTGATACAACTTTGCTGTTGTATTGCAATTAAAAACAACTAATGCTCTTCCAGTTGAATTTGACTTGGAAATTAGTGGTAACCAAGGTTCAGAAGATTTAGTTATATCTAAATCTTTTAGTTTAAAAACAATGAGAGATGTGGATCCATCTGTTGCCGATGAACCAGGAGCACTGTTAAGAGAAGCATTATTTGATGATGAAAATCAAATAGCAGAATTTACTTTTAACTTTGTTTCTGTACCGGATGATGGCATTGTGCAATTTACTTTACTTGACAATGATAAATTAGCCCTTGTTGATGACGGAGTTGTTAGTGTTGATCAATCAACACTTAAAGGAACATTAAAAGTTAAACCAAAATCTGAAATTAATGTTGGATCAGAATACTTATTCAATCTTCAAATATCTTTCCAAGTTAATGGTTTAACTTACAAATACGATTACCAAGGTTTTAAATGTACTTATAAAATTGATAAAATTGACTTTATTTCTAACAACATTTCTACTGATATTATGAACACAAGCGAATTAGTCAACTATAAATTTAGTTTCTTACATGCTCCAAATGACGGAAAATGTGAAGTAACTGTTACTAGTGAAGATGACTCAATAGGTTTTGATGATGGTAAAACTACTTCAATTATCGCTGTAGATCCTAAAAATAAATTATGTGAATTTGCACTTAAAGTTATTAAAAATATTGATTTAAATGACAAAGATTTTGTTACTATTCCATTTACTTTAAGTTTTAAATTTAATAGTAGTATTTTCAATGAAGAGAAAATTATTGATTATCCTCAACAACTGTCTATTTGTTTAATTAATGCTGATACAATGTTTATTTTTAATGGTGACAAAGTTGTTTCTACTAATTATGACATTGGTTCAATTGAATATGAGGGATTTACATTAAATTCACAATTAAGTTTTGATTCTACTGAAAAACCAATAGATGTTATCAACTATGAGGTAATTAATGGTAGACAAGAATATATTAACCAATTCTTGTTTAAAAAACTATCAGATGATACATATGGACTTATAGTAAGTTTAAATACAGATTTAATTAAACAAGACAAGGTTAAATCATTTACCTTTAATATCCATACCATTTACCATGCAATTAATAAAAACCAACAAAAAATAGAAAATCAAGATGATTTTGTAGGTTTTGAAATTCAATTTGCTGACATTATTAAACCAATTCCACAAGATGCACTTAATATTAATGGTGACAGCCTTATTGGTATTAAGGAAGATGCAAATATAAGTGATGGATATAATACTTTAGTAATTCCAAAGAATATTATTCGTATTGAAAAAGAAGCTTTCAAAGAAAAATTACCAAATAATATTACTAATTTGTTCTTTGAAGAAGAATCTTGGCTTCAAGAAATTAAAGAAGGTGCTTTTGAAGGAAATGCAGCATTAACCAATGAACTAGTTTTGCCAGAAAGTCTATACAATATTGGTCAAAATGCTTTCAAAAATTGTTCAGGTTTGTCTGGCAAACTGGTAATTCCTGATCGAGTTGTTACTTTAGATACAAGTGCTTTTGAATCATGTAGAGGTTTAACTTCTCTAAAATTAGGTACAGCATTGATTATTGGTGCAAATTGTTTTAAAGATTGTATTAATTTATCAGGTGATTTAGTTATTCCTAAACGAACACAATTTATTAATGATAGTGCATTTGAAAATTGTGCTTCTTTATCAAAATTAATTTTTGAAAAAACAGCAATCATTCAATCAATTGGTCATAAAGCATTTTACAACTGTAGAAATATTACTTTTGTTGATCAAATTCCAGCTTCATTATTTTGAATTGGTAAGAATTGCTTTGAAGGTTGTGTTAACTTAACTCATGAAATAGATGATGACGTTCTTGTTATTAATAAAGGTTTAGCAATTGATGAATGTGCATTTTCAGGGTGTAATTCTATTAAAGCTGTTTCATTAATGGCCAACTCGACAATTGGTAATTCTGCATTTACCAATTGTGTAAACATTGAAAAATTATTCATTTCCAAAGATGTTAATAAATACAACTGAACTGAAGCATTCTTCAACTGTTTTAAGTTAAATGAAATTGACTTGTCTGAATTTGAAACTGTTCCTGGGTCATGAGAATTTGGTAGTTCATCTGAAACCTTTAGTAATTGTGCTTCCAATGGGACAATTATTGTAAAAAATAGTGGAATTGGTGCCTCTTTACTAGAATTTATGCAATTAAAAGGTATTGGTTCTAACTGAACTTACAAAGTAAAGTAGTAAACTAGAGCAAAAATAAAAAATATGATGGGTCAAACCTATCATATTTTTGCTTTTATTGGCAAAGATGAACCATTTTAATACAATACACACCCCTGCACACCCTTGCACACCCCTACTTATCAACCTTACAGTACAAGAATGGGCTTACTTGACCTTTCTTTCTATATTTTTCAGGTATTCTTTTTCCTTTGAATATTTTTTGAACAGCTGGTTCTGCAACTTCACCTGTAAATTCAGCTCGACCGCTTCTTCCTTCACAATAATGCCATTCATGAACTTTATAGACTTCACGAACTATGCCACCTGTAACGGATAAAACATAAGGATATTTCTTCGCAACTTCTGGCCTTAGTTTCCAAGCTGAACGAGTACAATCATATCTATCCTTTCGTTGATTAAGCCAATAATCCTTTACTTTAATAATCATATATTTAGGATTAGAATCAGAATCTACATACTCTTTTGCTGCAAGGTTTCTTTGAAGAGTTATTGCATTCGTTGGCTCGCTGGAACTGAATCCTTTTATTTTGTTAGTTAATTTTCTATCAATAGAATAAGCATCGATTAAAGTACTTTCAATAATAAATGCATCTCTTTCTTCCAACCCATATTTTTGAATAATATAAATTACTTCTAGACCAGCATCTTTTATTTCACGAATAGTTTTATACTTTAAATTTTCATCATCATCTTGTTCTGGGATGTAATCGACATCATTGTAACTCTCTAAGGTACAATTTGCATGTGCAAAAACACGATTATCCTTTCCTTTTCCAACATAAAAAGTTTGCCCATTTCTTGGGTCGACTAATCTATAAACATAATATTTTAATTCAGCACATACTTCAGGACTAAATTTGTTTAATTTTTCCATGACTAATCCTCCTTCTTTCTATTGTTAAACCATATGTAATGATCTAGTTTTCTCTTTCTAAATGGAACATTAATTCCTAACTCATCAAGTTTTCCAGTCAAGTAATCATTGTAAGATTTGTAATCAAATGAATCTACCCATTTCTTTATTTGGCTAGATGTAATATCTTCAAAATATTTAGGAAGAGACTTTTTTAAGACAGTATCAAAAATCGAATAATCATCTCTACCATATAAATTCTTATTGTGGTAACAACAATACTTTGTTGCAAAAGAGAATAAATTAATATTACCATTTGACCTAGCAATTTCATTTACTACTTCAGGATCACCATTTTTAATTCTATTATCAATATCCTCGATTTTAACAATGCATTCAGCTAACTCTACAGCACTAATTAGACTCTTATGTTGTGATACATGTGTTGAATTAGTAATATCTATTAAACCCACCTTCATAGCAACAATTGTTACATCCGTGTTAGTTGGAAACCTTTTAAAACAATCAGTTATTAAATCATCTTCTTTGCCATAATTATTTGTAGCTTTAACTTGCCTGTTGGCTTCTTCAATCATTTCATTAGTAATAATAATGCCATTTGTGGCATGAACTTTTGGATGTTTGATTTGTTTTTGTTTCATCTCTCTATTGCTTAAATAATTAGCATTAATGCTACCAACTCTTCTAAAATGTGCTATTTCATTTTTCATATCAATGCGATATGATTCATATCCAACAGGCATCCAACCCCAAGACAAAGCGACAACAGAATCATTAGTCCAGTTAGCTCTATGCTTTCTAGCGGATGGAGATAACTTAAATCCTAGTATTTCTTCAATTTGACTAAATGATAAAGTGACGTCATTTTCCCCCAATTTAGATAAATAATCTGCTAATGGTTGATATTTTGATTGTCTAGCCATCAATGTCACCTCTTTCACAAAATGCAATTATCATAATAAATTGTATCATTTTTCGAACTCTTTTTCTATCGACTAGAACAAAAAAAGCTGCTATTTCTAGCAGCCTCTCATTAGTGAAAATTAAGATACTAGAATCTTTTGCTTCCAATCTTATAAACCTTATCTCCACTCCATTCTACTCTTTCGTCATTAATTCTATATAATTTGTTCCCGGAGTATTCGATTCTTGCTCCACCAACTTTATATAATTTTGTTCCAGAGTATTCAACTCTCATATCACCAATCTTATAAAGTTTGTTTCCACTCCATTGAGGCTTTCCACCTTTCGTCACCAACCAAAATTCATCAATAAAAAATTGGCTCTAAAAAATGATGATATTTTCATTCTCAAGAGCCTGAATCTTAAAAAATACTATAGACGTTGGGTATCGAACCATAAAAAAAGACCTTGACACTATTGTATCAAAGTCGTTCTTTCAATATGGTGGAGGTGGCGAGAATCGAACTCGCTTCCACAATACACCCAAAATAAGTTTCTACAGTTTAGTTTCATTTTGAAGCTTCATCAATACTCTTGTGTAATGAAACAACACGGTATTAAGATAGCTAAGTTAGGTATTCATCTTTTTTATTAGCATCAAAAGATATATTATTTTTAGCTAAAACAATAAATTAAAATAAAAAAATTTATTGAGTAAAAACCATGACTAAGCTAAAGCGTAATTATAGTTTTGAGCTTGAAACTTACTAACGTAAAAAGCTCCTTTTACATTAGGTTGTTCATGTTCTGCACGTTTGTGCCTTGAGCTATAAGGGGCTAACCCCACTGCTACTTAAACTAACATGTAAAGTGTCGAAACCTTTACACCCCCATCTAAGCATTTAGATTATAAAGTAAAAAATATCATTTGCTTATATTGGCAATATTAATCAAAAATAAATATAATTGATAGAAAGTTATGCTTAATCATATATGTTATGGAAGACAACAAAAATAATTTAGATGCAAAAAATGGAAATAGTTCTCAAAATAATGAGGCTAAGTCTATTACTAACACTGGTAATGATAGTGTTAGTGAACAAGAAAGAATTAAAAAATTACAAAATGAAGTACAACTTTCCAAAGAGATTTTTGGTGCTTCAGGTTCGGAAGACATCAACAAGAATTTAGGTGTTTTTACTGCTAAAGGACCATCTGTTGACCTTGTCTCTGCGCCTAACACTAATCTAGATAAGCAAGATAAGATTAATTTTAAGAAGTTTGAAAATACTTCTAGACACAAAATTAAAACTGGTTATTCTAAAAGTAAATTTTTAGAATGATTCACTGTTTTATTAAGAAGCAAAAAAGGTTTTTGAGCAATTGTTTCTTCAGAACTTTTTTTGCTTGTTATCATAATTACTGTTTCAATCATTTTACTTATAACTACTAAATCAGTAATTTTTGGTTTTAATGGTGATGGTCCATTAAATAGTGAAAATTTAAGACATTTAGGATTTATTGGTTATGTTTTTTCCATCATTGCTATATGTCCATTGGCTATTCCATTTATTTATCTAATAACATCGTGGTTTATTGGGATTAACCAAGTGATATCATCTCGTAATTTTCACTTAGTAGTTTTATTAATTATGATCATCTGCTTTTTAAGCTTAATTATTTCAATTGTTTGCTGCAGTATTCCACTTGTTGATAATGCCAATTTTGTTAGTTAATTACAACTAAGTTAGACACAAAAATTATCCCTATAATAATAAATGTTAAATTATGATGTAATCATAATTTATTTAGTGTGTAAGGAGCAAGTAGTTATGACTAATAACAAAATGTGGTTTAAGCAATGAGATGGTTTTAAAAAAGGTAAATGATGTGATAATGTTGATACCAGAGATTTTATTCAAAAGAACTATGAACCATATTATGATGATGCTTCTTTCTTAAAAGGTCCAACTAAAGCAACAGTTAAACTATGAGGTATTATTAAAGACTTAATGATTAAAGAACAACAAGCTGGTGGTGTATTAGGGATGGACCCTAGAGCTAGTTTTATTAATGCTTATGGCGCAGGTTATATTGATAAAAACTTGGAAAAAATTGTTGGTTTGCAAACTGAAAAACCATTTGTTCGTGCTTTTATGCCACGTGGTGGAATTAGAATGGCTAAACAAGCTGCTGAACAATACCACTTTCCAACTGATAAGAATGTTGTTGATGCTTACTCTAACTATTGTATCACTCACAATGATGCAGTCTTTATGACATATACAGATGAAATGCTACTTGCAAGAAAAAGTCATATCTTAACTGGTTTACCAGACACTTATGCTAGAGGACGAATCATTGGTGATTATCGTCGTGTTGCTTTGTATGGTGTAGATTATTTAATTGCTAAAAAACAAGCCGCTAAAAAAACAATTGATGGTCAAATGACTGATAACAAGATTTTACAAAGATATGAGCTTGCTTTACAAATTAATGCTTTAGAAGAACTGAAAAAAATGGCTTTAACTTATGGTTATGATATTTCACAACCAGCTAAAAATGCTCAAGAAGCTATTCAATGAACATACTTTGGTTATCTAGCGGCAATTAAAGATCAAAATGGTGCAGCTATGAGTATAGGTAGAAACTCTACATTCTTTGATATTTATATTCAACGTGATATTAAAAATAATTTATTAACTGAAGAACAAGCTCAAGAATTGATTGATCACTACGTGATGAAATTAAGAATCGTTAAATTCATGAGAATTACTTCTTACAATGAAATCTTTGCTGGTGATCCAGTTTGAGCGACTGAATCACTTGCTGGTCTAGGCAAAGATAAAAGACCATTAGTAACTAAATCATCATTTAGAATTTTGCATACTTTAAGTAATATGGGACCAGCACCTGAGCCAAATTTAACTGTTTTGTGGTCTAAAAAATTACCAGATAACTTTAAAAAGTTCTGTTGTCAATATTCTATTAGATACTCATCTATTCAATATGAATCAGATGATCTAATGCGTCCAATTCATGGTGATGATTATGCTATTGCTTGTTGTGTTTCGCCAATGGCAATTGGTAAAGAAATGCAATTTTTTGGAGCAAGAGCTAATTTGGCTAAAGCTCTGCTTTATGCAATTAACAATGGTCATGATGAATTACACCCTGAAATTAAATTAGGTCCAAAATTAAAACGTCTTAATTTTAATAAACCATTAACCTATAGCAAAATATGAATTCGTTATAAGAAAGTTTTGCAATGATTGGCAAAACTTTACATTAATACTTTGAATGTTATTCACTATTCTCATGATAAACATTACTATGAAGCATTAGAAATGGGTTTACACGATGATAAAATTACTCGTTTTTTTGCTACTGGTATTGCTGGTTTTTCATCAGTTGTTGATAGTTTATCAGCAATCAAATATGCTAAAGTAAAAGCAATTGTTGATCCCAATACTAAAATTGTTAGTGACTTTAAAATTGAAGGCGATTTTCCTAAATATGGAAATGACAATGATAAAGTGGATAAGATTGCTGTGAAAGTTACTAAATATTTTGTTAAAGAATTAAGAAAACACAAAGCTTATCGTCATGGTAAACATACTATGTCAATCTTAACTATTACATCTAATGTTATGTATGGTAAATTTACTGGTGCTACTCCAGATGGCCGTAAAGCGTTTACGCCATTTGCCCCTGGGGCAAACCCAATGCATGGCCGTGATTGCTCAGGAGCAGTAGCAAGTTTATCATCTGTAAGTAAAATCCCATTTGCTTATGCAGCTGATGGAATTAGTAATACTTTTAATATTGTACCAATGGCTTTGGGCAATAATAAACAATTTACTATCAGTAAAGATTCATCTTTTGATTTAGATAAGAAAAATATTGTCGGTAAAGAAAATTGTAGTCATGAACAAAACTTAAGTTCTTTAATTGATGGCTATTTTGCTAAAGGAGCACAACATCTCAATGTTAATGTTTTAAATAGAGACACTTTATTAGATGCACAAATCCATCCAGAGAACTATCCTCAATTAACTATTCGTGTTTCTGGTTATGCAGTAAACTTCATTAAGTTATCTAAACAACATCAAGATGAAGTAATTGCAAGAACTTTCCATGTTTCTTTCTAAAGCTAAAATCTTTAAAATTGAATCTTTTGGAGCAGTAGATGGTCCAGGTGTTAGACTAGTTTTCTTTTTTCAGGGTTGCTCATACCGTTGTTTGTATTGTCACAACCCTGAAGGTTGACAACAGTCTTGCAGTTTGACTAAAAAGTTGTCAATAAGACAAATGTTAAAGATTTATCAAAATAATAAGTCATTTTATACCAATGGTGGCATTACTGTTTCAGGCGGTGATCCATTATTACAAATTGATTTCTTAATCAAATTTGCTAAAGTATGTAAAAGAAAAAAAATTCATTTGGCTATTTGTACTGCGTGTGGTAACTTGCATCAAGATAAAAGTAAATATCTCAAATTACTTAAGTATGTTGATTTATGAATTATTGACGTTAAAGCCTTTAATAAACAAGATCATCAATTTATTACTAAAAATGATGAATTAAATGAAAAAGAATTTGTTCAAATCTTAGAAGAACATAAAAAACCATATTGAATTAGTTATGTTCTTGTTGACAAACTAACTAATCATCATAGTCAATTGGAAGAATTAGGTAGATTTATTGGTGGTCTAAAATACCTAGAAAAATTTCTTTTATTGTCCTATCATAATATGGCAATTAGTAAATATAATAATTTAAAGATAAATTATCCATTGGTAAGTACACCAGTATTGGATTCATCACAAAAACAACAAGCATTAGAAATAATAAGAAAGTTTAGTAAAAATGATAAAATTTGAAGCTCAGACTCAAAAACTTAAAATTGATATCTTATCTAAAATTGCTACTTTTGCCTTTGAAGGCAAAAGGATAGATCAACAAATTATTAATCAAATAGTTTTAGACCTTTGTCCAGGTCCAAAAGCTAAGTATTATGGTGATCTAGAAACTGAAAGAACGATTATTACCAAAATTATCAGTATTTTGCTAGATAGTAAGAATGAAAATATCATTCATGTTATTAAAGAAGCTTGTAATCGCTGTCCTGACGATGGTTACTTTATTTCTAAAAGTTGTCAAGGCTGTGTTGCTCACAAATGTCAATGTGCTTGTCCTAAACAAGCTATTACAATTGGTCATGATGGTAAAGCGTTAATAGATAAATCTAAGTGTATTAATTGTGGTTTATGTGCCAAGGCTTGTCCATTTAATGCAATTATTAATCGTCAACGTCCATGTTTATCAGCATGTGCTATTAAAACTATGGGCATGGATCAAGGAAAATATGCTCAAATTAACAAAAATAACTGTGTTAATTGTGGAGCATGTTTAAATGCTTGTCCTTTTGATGCCATTATTGACAGTTCTCAAATAGTTGATGTTATCAATTTATTAGTAAATAAAGTAAAAAACCAAAAAGTTTATGCAATTATTGCTCCAGCTATTGCTAGTCAAATTCCAGGAGTATCTATTTCACAATTTGCTGCAGCAATAAAAGGATTAGGTTTTGATGTTGTAGCTGAAGCAGCTATTGGTGCAGATATGGTGGCAACTAATGAATCTAAAGAACTAGTAGAAAAGAAGTTACTAACTTCTTCATGTTGTCCAGCTTTTGTTAAATATGTTAAAAAATTTCATCCAAGTTTAATTAATAACATTTCACATAATTTAAGTCCAATGGCGGCTTTAGGTCAATATATTTGCTCACAAAATCCTAATGCTGTTTGTGTGTTTATTGGGCCATGTACTGCCAAAAAAATGGAATCTCAATGAGAAACTGTCAAAAAATATGTTCCATTTAGTCTTACATTTGTAGAACTAATAGCTATGCTACAAGCTAAGAATATTGATCTATTTAAGGCACAATCAACAGATTTATATACTGGTAGCTATTTTGGCCGTATATTTGCTAGATGTGGAGGACTATCAGAAGCAGTAGTACAAGCTCTAAAAGAACAAAATATCAATGATTTTGTTGTTAATGGAGTAGCTTGTTCAGGTTTAAATGAATGTGCCAGAGTAGTAACTGAAATTGAACAAAAGAAATCAGATAAGAATTTTGTTGAAGGAATGTGTTGTGTTGGTGGTTGCATTGGTGGTGCTGGAAGTTTAACTCACAATGCTGCAACTAAATTTTCAATTAATATTGCTGCAAAAACAAGCGATAGTCAAACTATTAAACAATCATTAGAAAAGAATGTTAAAAAATAATTAAAAATTATTTTTGATTAAAATTACTACCACTAATATATTTTTCAAAGTTATTAATTCGTAATTGTTGACCAATTTGTTTATATCTCTCTAGATTAAGAGACTTTTTAACAAAAGTATCAATTGTTAGGTTATCAAACAAATGAGTTTTTAAAGTTGCTAGTTTGTAACACAAATTTGCTTGTTTTTTACATTCAATAAATTTTTGCTTTTGTGATGGCGCTAATTCATCTAAATGTTGATAAATGTTATTAATAGTTTGATATTTTTTTAATAAGTTGCTTGCTGTTTTAGGGCCAATGCCTTTAATTCCATTATAGTTATCTGATCCATCACCAATAATAGCTTTGTAATCAACAATTTGGCTTGGTTGTAAATCAAAAAATAGTTGTGAGAAGTTTTCAAAGGTATAAACTTGTGTAGTCGAGATACCTGTTTTAAACAAATGTAAACTTGTTAAAGCATTAACAAGTTGTAATAAGTCTTTATCAGAGGTATAAACATCAACACTAATATTTTGTTGGTTCATAATTTTACAGAAACTGCCAACAAGATCATCAGCTTCAAAGCCTTCCATTGAATAACAATAAATACCCATAGCTTCTAAAGCACTTCTTATTCAAGGGATTTGGACTAGTAAATCATCAGGTGTTTTTTGTCTTTTTGCTTTATAGTCTTCAAAAAATTCATTACGAAAAGTCTTTTTGTAATGATCAAAAGCAAAAAACACATAATCATATGTGGTTGTATGGAGCAATTTACTCATCATTTGAATAACTAGTCTTAATGCATTAGAAGGTACTAGATTATTTTGATGATAAAAGTTTAACATTGATTGTGTTGCATAAAAACAACGATATATTAATGAATTTCCATCAATCACTAATGCTTTTTTCATATTAACCACCTATATCTACTTTTATTTTCTCATCAATAGAGACAATTTTTAGATTTTGTGAAGATTTAGAAATTGTTAATAATAAAAAATTGTTATCAGTTAAGAATTGACCATTTGGTGATTGTAAAACATTGTTAAAAGCCATAACACTAGAAACAATTGCTGATTCATCATCACAACTGATTCATGCCATATTAACATTGTTTTTAGTTTTGACTTTTCTAACTTTTAGTATTCTAACTAAAACTTGATAAGTTTTAAGATCACTTGGATTATTAACAATACTAGCTAAGTTGTTTTGATTTCATTGTTTATTTTTTTGTTTAATATTTACAATTGGATGTTGACTAAAACTAATACCAATTAGTGATAATTGATCCATATTGTCTTGGTCAGTAGTTTTAGAGGTAGTAGGAATAGTTTTAATACTAATTTGTTTTAGTTGACCATATTTCTTGGTATATGTTTTTAATGAAACATAAATACCTTCTAGGTTTTGTAATAAAGTTATTCTATTTGGTATTTCCTTAGTAAACAGTTGATCAAAGCAACCAGCTTTAGTAAGAATTTCTAAAGTGTTAACACCAATGCCATTTTTTGCAAGAATAGTAATAATATCAATGATATTATTAAATTTATCTTGATGGTTTTTTCTAGCAGTAATAATTTTTTTAATTGTTTCTATCCCAATCCCTTTAATAGCTAAAAAGCCAAAGTTTATTTTGCCTTTGCAAATACTAAAATCAAATGAAGAATTAGTTATTGATGGTTGCACAACAATAATTCCATGTTTTTTAGCCTCAGAAATATATTGGTTGATTTTACTAAATAAACCATTGTTATATGTTAGTAAGCAAGTAAAAAATTCTAATGGATAGAAGCATTTTAAATAAGCCATTTGATAACTAATAGTTGAATAAGCATAAGAGTGACTGTGGTTAAAACCATAGAAAGCAAATTTAAAGACATAGTTAAAGATTTTTTCAGCATCTTCTTTAGTATATTTATTTTTAATAGCAGCTTGAATAAATTGTTTTTGTATGTCAACAAGTTTATCAACATTCTTTTTACTAATTGCTCTTCTAAATAAATCTGCTTGTGATAATGAGTAGTTAGCTACTTCTTGAACGATTTGGATCACTTGTTCTTGATAGATAATAATTCCAAAAGTGCTTTCAAGAATTGGTTTGATCTTTTGGTTAATGTAATTAATCATTTGAGGATATTTTTTATTTTCTAAATAAGCAGGGATGTTTTCTTGTGGACCCGGTCTAAATAAAGCCGAAGCAATTGAAATATCTTCAATTGTTTTGGGTTTAATTTTGACTACTACCTTAGTCATACCATAACCTTCAAGTTGAAAGATTCCTAAAGTTTCACCTTTTTGTAACATATTAAAAACTTTTGAATCATCTAGAGGGATTTTATCTATATCAACTTTCTTATGTTGATGCTTTTCTATTAAGTTAAGACAATCAGAAATGATGGATAAATTCACTAATCCTAAAATATCCATTTTAATTAATCCATTCATTTCTAGATATTCCATAGAATATTGAGTAGTTAAAGTTTGTTCTGCAGATAAAGTGGTAGGGATTACTTCACATAATGGTTTATCTGAAATAACTACTCCAGCAGCGTGAACACCAATTTGTCTTGGCAAACCTAATAAATACCTTGCCAGACTAAATAATTGTTTATATGAATCAACAAGAGTTTTAATTTTCTTATTGTTTTTAATTTCATTGTCTAAATCAATTTCAGCTTCTACAGTTAAACTCTTACAGATTAAATTTACTATTTTTAGATCTATATCTAAAATCCTAGCAATATCTCTAATGGCTGTTTTGATCTTGATTTTTTGGAAAGTAATAATGTGGGCTACACGATTATTGCCATATTTCTTAAATAAATAATCTACTACTTCATTACGACGATTATCCATAAAGTCAACATCAATATCTGGCATAGTAGTTCTAACGCTATTTAAAAAACGTTCAAAAACTAAGTTATTTTTAATTGGATCTATATTAGTAATATTTAAAACATAACTTACCAATGAACCAGCAGCTGAACCACGGCCTGGACCAACCATAATTTTGTTTTTTTTGGCAAAATTAACATAGTCTTGCACGACTAAAAAATAATCATCAAAATTCATTTGATGTATTATTTTTAATTCATATTCAATACGTTCAAGATATTGTTTTGGGACTTTATCACCTATTTTAGCAATTAAACCTTGTTTACATTTTTCTTTTAGTAATTTAAATGAGTCTTGTTTGTCATCAAACTTAACAAAATGGTGAGTTTTGTTAAGAGGGATTTTTAAATTAACTAAATTAATAAGTTTTTCCAAGTTTGCTAATTGATTTTGACTAAAAAGCTGTTCTGCTTCTTTTTCAGTAAGCAGATATTTAGTCATAATTTTTTTGTTATCTGTTACTTCATGAAACATTTTGTCTTGTTGGATAGCTAATAGAGCTTTATATTTTTTATAGTCTTCTTTTTTAGCAAAGAAGGCTTCATGAAAAGCAAGATCAACAAAATTAAATTTATGTTTTAATTGGTAATCATTAATATTTTCAGCAACCAAAATTAAATCATCATTAAGTAAATATTGTCATTTACCATCTGGTTGTTGAGCAAGAAAGGAAGAAATTTTACATAGTTGTTGGTAACCGCTATAATTTTTAGCAATTAAGTATATTTCTTTGCCTTTTTCATTAACACTTATTCCAACTATTGGTTGTAATGAGTGCTGTATAGCTTTATGATAAAACTCCATTACTCCATACATGACAGTTTTATCAATAAGACAGACATGTTTTTGTTTGTTTTCTAAAGCAAATAAAATAATTTCATCAATTGATATTGATGAAAGCATTATGGAATAATATGATCTAGTTGCTAAGTTAACAAACATCAAAAACTATTTTTTTTCTTTAATAATTTTTTTGATTAACTTCATTATCTTTGTATCATTTTCTTCATAATTTAAACGATAAAGAAGTTCATCAATAGTCATTTGACGTAGTTCTTGCTCAATTTTAGCAATATCTTCAACTTTTAAATCTTCAATTGAGATTTGCGAAGTTGGAGTAAGTTTAATTCTTTCAATATCTTGACTATTTTTTCTTGACATGCTCTTTTATCCTTTCTAATATGTATTTTTGTATTTTTGAATATTACTATTTAAGTATTTTTTAATATCTTTATTGATAGTTTTAAATTCATGATGTTTATCAATAGTAAATCCGGCTGCTAAAATGTGCCCGCCACCATGGTATTTAATGGCAATTTGATTAATCGGCAAACTTTTACTTCTTAATGAACCCTTTCATTTCTTGGCCACTTCGTCATAATAGAAAGCTAACCAAATTTTAATCCCTTTTAAGTTGTTTAAAACATGAACCATTGACATACGACCCACAATTTTATATTTAGTAAACAAGTTTTTGGGAATTTTTACTCATGCAAAACCTAACTTTTCATCAAATTTTGCCAAGTTTAGAACTTTAGCAGAGAAAAGAGCATAATTAATTGATTTTTGGTAAACAATGTTGTGGATTTTAGATCTATTACAACCTAGTTCATATAGTTTACTAACAATACAATAAGTTGAAGGCAAAACACTATCATAAAGCATCCTATTAGTATCAGTAATAATACCAGCATATAAATAGTTACAAACTGGTGGAGTGACACATTTTGGGTCTCAACTAAGTAATCATTCAGCAATCATTTGACAAGTAGCAGGGTATTTAGGATCTATCCATTCATAGTCAGCAAATACTTCAGTGTGTGGGTGGTGATCTATTCTTGCTAATTCATGACAGAAGTTATGTCTTTGTGATCATACACGAGCAGAGTTAGAAGTATCAAAAATAATTCCAAAACTGTTAGTTAAAAAAGAGTTTGGAACATAAGTTCGATCAATAAAAAATAAATCATTAAAAAAGAAGGAGTCTAAGTTATCAAGACCAACAATTTTAATGTTTTTATTAGGTCATTTATTTTGCAAAAAGAATTTCATAGCATAAGCACAACCTAAAGCATCTAAATCAGGTGTTTCATGAAAAAAAATAGCAATATTGTTGTTTTTTTCAATCTTTTGTGTAATAACTTCTAAACACTTACTAGTCATATATTTAGTACCTATATGAATATGCTATCTATTATAAATAATCAAAAAATATATTACTAAAATTTGCTTTCAATAGTAATTTTTTTGTTTTTTAAGTCAATAGTTCTTTCAAAAAGACTATTTATTAGAAGTAATTTATTTTCTAAGTATTGGGTTTTTTTAATAGTTGGCTTAGTAATTGGATGGGCCGGGACAAATAAACTACATGCATCTGGATAAGGTAAGATAGATGTTTCATAAGTATTAATTTTCTTTGCAATAGCAATGATTTCATTTTTATCAAAAATTAATAAGGGCCTTAAAACACTTATGTTTTGATCTAAAACATTAGATATCGTATTAATACTTTCAATGGTTTGGCTAGCTACCTGTCCTAATGATTCACCAGTTGCTATAGCATCATAATGGTATTTAAGAGCTAAAGCTTGAGCAATTCTAAAAAAATATCTTCTCATAATAGTTATCTGATAACTATGATCAAGAATATGGGCTATTTCATGTTGAATTTCAGTAAAATGGCAAAAATATAGCAAACTTTTTTCTAATTTTTGGTTTAATGTGACTATTTTAATTAATTTTTTAACTTTATTTATTAGTTTTTTTGATGTATGAGGTGGAGAAATAAAGGTTAAAAAGTCTACTTGGAAACCTTTTTTCATTAGTAAATGAGCAGCGACTGGCGAATCTATTCCACCAGAAAGTAATAATAAAACTTTACCACTGATTCCGATTGGAAAACCACCTAATCCAGAAATTTTGTTAAAATAAACAATAAATCCATTAGTTAATATTTCAACATTAATTTTTAATTGTGGCTGGTGAATATCTACATAAAGATTTTTGCAGTTGTCTAAGACAAAACTACCCAAGTCTTTACTAAAATCCATTGAGTTAGTTGTATATTTCTTATCATGTCTTTTAGTTAAGACTTTAAATGATGTTTTCTTTTTATTTTTTATCTTTTTCTTTAGAAAACTTTGTAGCATTTTCAAGTTACGTGGTAATAAATAAGCTTCAATAATTAAACCAATCCCAGGAACCAATTTTAGGATGTCAATAATTTGCTGATATTTCCTATTTGAAAAGTTTGAAATGATAATGCAATCATATTGACATTTAATTTCAAGTTTTTTAAAAGTTTGTAAGCTAGTTTTAATGTTTTTTAAAAGACAATTAGTAAAATCTCAACGATTTTTGCCTTTTAAAACCAGTTCGCCAAATTTAATATAAATTATTTTTACATGTTTATTTGTTCTTTGAACCATAATTTATCGCTTTCATTCATGATTGGTGAAATGCCACCAACTACATACTTATTGTATCATTCTTTAGCTTTTTCCACTTCTTTAGCAAATTTAGCTAAATTAACACTGAAGTCACATAGTTTTACTTCGTGTTCTTCAATGTTAAAATTATCAGGATTTAAATAATCATTAGGATATAGTCAAGTAATAGCAAACACGCCTTTAGAGATGTTACGTAAGTAAAGATATAAACCTAATTGATATTGATATTCAGGATTAATAACTAAATCATTAGTATGTTGGTTAAATCAAGATAGATATTTCTTTTTTGGTTCTTTAATTATTGGTAAACCGTTGATATCTTTTTTCATTTTCAATGAACCATTAACTTTTTCATAGGCTAAGCCATCATATGAACTAGTTTTAATTTCTAACATAGGTTGATTATTTGAATAATCAACATTACCTAAATGGTTAATTGGTTCACCATCGGGGATTCCTCCAAAAATGTCATTATCTTTAAAGATATCTCAATTAACTTTCTTTGGGTCATAAACTTTGAAATTGAGATTTAGTTTATCAGTAACATATTGTCTAATTTTAGGTTCTATTACTTGACCAGCATTAGCTATGATTAGATCCATTTCTTCTCTATAAATACCAACAATAACTGTTCAAATTTTAAATGGAGAACAATACTTATTTTTAGCTAAAACACTAGCAAAACGTGAACCAGTTATTTTTTTAAATTTTTTGCTATTGTTTGCAAGATATTCTTTAGATAAAATAACTTGGTTGTTTTGCAAAAAAAAATCAGAATTTATTTTTTTTAAAAATGGCATGTTAATTATTTAAGTCCTTTGATTCTGTTAAGATTTTATTAACAAGTTTTTTCAAAAACATTTGTTTTAGTAATAGGGCATAAAAATTATGTTGTTGACTATCATTAGATCAATCATTAGTTGATATTTTTGAAAAAAATATTTTTATTTCTCATTATCTAATTTTGCTTCTTTTCTTTTGTTATCATCCATTATATATAGGTTATTAGTATACTTAAATTTATTTCTTAGTCCTATTTTATTTTCGTTTAAAATGAATCAAAAATAAGACTGTTTTTGCATTATAAGTTAACAAAATAGAATATCATTTAGAAAAGTTTAGAAAAATATTTCTTTGATTTTTATTTCAATATTTTTCTTGGTTTGTTTGCACAGCTATTCAAAAAATTTCAAACTATAAGCAACTAAAAGAAAATTATCTCTAAGGATAAGTAATATTTATTTACTGTTTAGTGTAATTAAATGAGATAACAATCTAATAAAATTTTTAAAAAAAATAATCTTGATTATTTATTAATTGAGTTATTATAGACACAGAAGAATGATATATGCATAAAAGAGTTAAATCATATATCATTTCAGCCATTAAATCTTTAGGAACTTATTTTGATACGTTTATAAAGTGATTTTATTATCTTATAAGGATCGTGATTCCGGCTGAAAAAGTTTTACCTGTATTTTTTTCTTCAATTTTTAGTTCAATTCGTACAACTCCATTTCTTAAGAAATTAACTACTCCATTTTTATCAACTGTAGCAATATTAGGATTACTTGAGGTTCAAGTTACATTGTATTCAGATGTAACATCTGCAGGCTCTACCACAGGCAATAATTTCAAAGATGTGCCAGGTACAAAATCATCATCAGAATACATACTACTATCAGATAAAACTATAGTTTCACCATCAACAACTCTTCCTAACGCAACACTTTTAATGTATGACAAAACCACAATCTTACAAGTAGCTTGGTATCCACCATCTTCAGTTGTCACAGTAATAGTTGCTATACCTTCTTTAACCGCCGTAACTACACCATTTTCATCAACTGTTGCAACACCAGGATTACCTGATTCTCAAATTAAATTTTTATTTGTTGCATTTTCTGGTGTTATAGTTGCAACTAATTGTTCTCTTTGGCCTTCAAATAGTTCTAATTGATTTCTATCTAAATCAACACTTTGAACAGGTATTACAACGTAAACTTTACAACTATCTATGTACCCGCCATCTTCAGTTGTCACAGTAATAGTTGCTA